>JAEXKM010000130.1 GCA_023445705.1 Pseudomonadota bacterium | reverse complement strand
CGGACAGGCCGAGCCTTTCTGCGAGGCTTGGCGCGCGCAGGAAGGGGTTGGTCGCCTTTTCCAGTCCAATGGTCGTCGGCACGGTCCATTCGCCGCGTTCGCGGGCGGCGAAGATCTCGTCGGTGCGCGTCTTCAGGCCTGGAGCATCGTCGACGGAGAGGGCGAAGCGCGCGTTGGATGCGGTGTATTCGTGCGCGCAATAGACCTTGGTGTCGTCGGGCAGGGCAGCCAGACGCTGGAGGCTGGCCCACATCTGTTCCGGCGTGCCTTCGAACAGCCGTCCGCAGCCGAGCGCGAAGAGGGTGTCGCCGACGAAGGCGACGTGATCGGCGGCGTCGAAGTAGGCCACGTGTCCCAGGGTGTGCCCGCCGCTCTCGATGACGTCGAAGCGAGTTTGGCCGAGCATGACGCTGTCCCCGCCGGCGACGATCCTGTCCGGGGCCTGGCCGATGCGCTCGACCTCCTGCGGGCCGACGACGGTCGCGCCGGTCGCGGCCTTAATCTCGGCGTTGCCGCCGGCGTGGTCAGGATGCCAGTGGGTGTTGAGGATCAGGTCCAGCTTCCAGCCGAGGGCGGCCAGTTCGCGCAGGATGACGCTGGCCTCCGGCGTATCGATGCAGGCCGCCAGCCCCGTGGCGTCGTCGCGCACGAGGAAGCCGTAGTTGTCGGAGAGACACGGAAACTGATGGACAGTGATCGACACGGGGTCCCTCCAGGCTTCTTGTCGGTGTGTTCGCGGTTTAGGGTCGGCGTTCGGCCAAGTCGAGCCTAAGTCATTCACATATGCGTCGCGACGTTCTCGAGCTCCGTCAATTCTACGCAACGCGCCTGGGCCGTGCAGCGCGTGAGATGGTTTCGCGCAAGGTGCTGGAGGCCTGGGACGAGGCGCGCGAACTGGATGTCCTCGGCCTTGGCTACGCCACGCCGTTCCTGGGGTCCATTCGGCCCGCCGCGCGCCGCGTGGTTGCGGCCATGCCTGCCGAGCAGGGCGTGGAGCTCTGGCCCGCGGGCGCGCCGAACCTCGCCTGCCTGTCCGCAGAGGGCGCGCTGCCGTTCCAGAACGCCTTCTTCGACAGGATCCCGGCCGTTCACGCCCTGGAGGAGAGCCCCGACCCCATCGCCCTGCTGCGGGAGGTATGGCGGGTGCTTTCGCCGACCGGGCGGGTGGTGGTGGTCACCGCCGCGCGCAACGGCCTGTGGGCCAACGCCGAGAAGACGCCCTTCGGCCATGGGCGACCCTATACACGCAGCCAGCTCGCCGAACTGCTGCGTGAGGCCGAACTGGAGCCGACGGGCTGGACGCGGGCCCTGTACGTCCCGCCGGTCGGCTGGATGGCGAGTTGGGCCGAGGGCTTCGAACAGGCCGGCTCGCGCCTGTGGCCGGGTTTTGCCGGCCTGGTGCTCACCGAGGCGGTCAAGGAAAGCTTCGCGGTGAAGGCCAAGACCGCGCGGGTTCCGGCCCTGGTCGCCCGCCCGGCCCTCGCGCCGCTGCCCGCGGCGAACAAGGCGCCCGTTTCGCGGGCGCCGGAACCTCGGCGATAGACAAGCGCTTGGACACGGCGTCGCTTGGCCCTAGCTTGGGTTAACCGGCGAACGCCGAGGGGTATTGGAGTCGCGCCATGAAGATGATCGTCGCAGTGATCAAGCCGAGCCGGTTGGACGCAGTGCTCGAAGCGGTCACCGAAGCGGGCGCTTCCGGCCTTACCGTGACCGAGGTGCGGGGCTACGGCCGCCAGCGAGGCAAGACCGAGGTCTATCGCGGCGCGGAATATGAGGTGAAGCTTCTGCCGAAGGTGAAGCTCGAAATCGCCGTGCCTTCGGACATCGCCGACGCGGTGGTCGAGGCGGTCGCTCGCACGGCGAACACCGGCAAGATCGGAGACGGGAAGGTTTTCGTCCTCGACCTTGAGCAGGCCCTGCGGATCCGCACCGGCGATAAGGACGCCTCGGCCATCGCGGGCTAGACGCCCGAGCGCTCGATCGCCTGGCCGATTCCAGGGCGACGAGCTGATCCGATGATCATATAACGACGTTCCTCGCCAAGCGTGCGGAGGCTTCGCCGGCGGCGCGCCTGCGCACTCCCTCCTTCCTGTTGCGGAGAGAGCCATGAAGATCGTCACCAGCCTGAGCTTCCAGGGCGACTGTCGCGCGGCCTTCGACTTCTATGCCCGAATCCTGGGCGGGACCGTCACCGCGGCCTTTCCCTATGGGGAAGGGCCCCCCGACATGCCGGTCGACCCCAAATACAAGGACTGGCTCATGCATTGCTGGTTGGAGGTGGGCGACCAGGCGCTGATGGGCGCCGACGTGCCGCCCGAGTTCGGCCCGAACATCGGCAAACCCAAGAACGGGTTCGACGTGACCTTCCATTCCGAGGACGCCGCCGAGGCCCGGCGCGTGTTCGACGCCCTGTCAGAAGGTGCGAATGTGGTCATGCCCTTTGCAGAGACCTTTTGGTCGCCTGGCTACGGCAGCCTGACGGACCGGTTTGGCGTCCCGTGGATGGTCAACACCATGCCGGGCGCGGATTGGAGCCCTGGCGGGGCGGGCTGATCGCCGCGTCCCGGGTGCGGGTTTTTGGGGATCCATGTCACGTTAATGGCTCAGCTTCGACGCTGATCTGTCGCCCAACTGTCATGTAATTGTTGCAAAATCCAGGTAGGCGGCCATCGGCGCCCGGCGGAGGGGCGCGGCCATTCTAGCCGGAGACTCGGACGCTCAGCGACCGGGGGCGAAGCCTATGAAGTCACAGATTGCGGCCCTTTCGGCCGGCGCGCTGCTGCTTGGCGCAAGCCCGGCTCTGGCGCAGACGAAGGCGCCCATGACCGCCGAGCAGGCGAGCGCCCTGCGCGAGGACATCAAGTCGCTGCGCGCCGAGATCGCCGCGATGGAGCGGCGACTGGCTGAATCGGGCCTGGCCGAGGAAGAGGCAGCGGCGGTCGCCACCGCGCCTGCCCGGCCGGTCGCCGCCGCCGCGCCAGCCTCCGCGCCGACCCCAGTGCAGACGGCGTCAGCCGCCGACACACAGATCGGCTGGAAGGGCTCGCCCGAGTTCACCAAGGGCGACCGCCGCTTCAAGGTGAAGGGGCGAATTCAGGTCGATGCGGGCTATGTGGACGCTCCTGACGGGCTCGACGATCCCGGTCTCGGTTTCTCGAACGAGGTTCGCCGCATACGCCTGGGCGGCGAGGGCGAGCTCGGCGCCGGCGTGGGCTACAAGCTCGAGCTGGAGCTGTCGGACAACGCCGTCGACCTGGTCGACACCTTCGTGACCTACGAGACCAAGTCCTGGCTGCTGACGGTCGGCAACCACAACCAGTTCCAGTCGCTGGATGAACTGACCGGGGACACCACCGGCTCGACCATGGAGCGCGCCGCTTTCACCGACGCCTTCAATTTCGAGCGCCGGCTGGGCGTCTCGGCGCAATATCGGGGCTTTAAGCCGTGGTTGTTCCAGGGCGGGGTGTTCACCGACGACGTCACCGCCTTGTCCAACGACAGCGACGGACCGCAAGGCGGCGACGAGAACAATAGCTACGGCGTCGACGGGCGGATCGTCTATGCCCCCAAGATCGGCGACACCCAGCTTCATCTGGGGGCTTCGGCGCACTATCGCGACCTGAACCGGCTGGCCGATTCCTCGACCCGATATCGGCAGCGCCCGTATCTGCACAGCAGCAACAGCCGGCTCATCGGCACGCCCTCCATGGAGGTCGACGAGGAGATGCACTACGGCGTCGAGTTCGCCGCCATTCACAAGCGCTGGCACTTTGCGAGCGAAGGCCACTGGCTGAACGCCTCGCAGGTGGATGCGCCGACGGCGAACTTCGGCGGCGGCTACGCCGAGGTCGGCTATTTCCTCACCAAGGACGACAGCCGCGCCTACAAGAACGGCATCTTCGAGCGGACTAAGCCGGCCAGCCCGATCGACCGCGGCGGGTTGGGATATGTGCAGCTGAACCTGCGCTACGATTATCTGGACCTGAACGACGGCGCGATCCAGGGCGGCAAGCAGAACGGCTATATCGCGGCCCTCATCTGGGCGCCGCTCGACTACCTTCGGTTCAATTTCAACTACGCCTATCTGGACTACACCGGCGCGACGCCCCTTGAGGACGGCCGCCGCGACTATGGCGTCCATGTTACGGGCGCGCGGGTCGAACTCGACTTCTGATCAAGCCGCTTGAATGACGGTCGCAACGGCTTAGCTGAAGGCCCTGTGAGAGGGCTTGAAGTGACCGAGCATCTGAAGGCGCGCGTCGAGGCAGACGGCTTTGTGCGATCGGGCCGAGAGGAGATGCAGCGCCTGATCGGCGCCGCCGCCCTGATGGACTGGCCGGCCTGGGCGGCGAGCTGGGCGGATCTTGGGCCCGATCGGTTCATGGCCGATGGAGGGCGTTATCGGCGGCGGCGCTATGCGGCTTTCGAAGTCGACGCCAACGGTTCCACGCGCCTTGCGCACCAACCGCACTATCAGAGCCTGGACTACAATCGCCTGAATGGCGGTGTGGAGCGCTGGTTCGAACCGATCACCGAAGCGGTGGCGAACGATCCGCTGACGACGCGGATCGTCGACCTCTGCCGTGACGTTTTCGGCGGCGACGGCTTGCCCTGGCGCTGCGAGATGCACCAGTTCCGCATCGAGGCGAATGCGAACGAAGCTGGCCAGCCCACGCCCGAAGGGGTGCATCGCGACGGCGTCGATTGGGTGCTGGTGATGCTGGTCGCTCGCCAGAACGTGGCGGCGGGCGTGACCAGCATTTTCGATCCGGAGGGCAAGCCGCTTGGCAGTTTCACCCTCACCGAGCCTTTAGACGCGGTCTTCCTGGACGACAACCGGGTCTTCCATGGGGTGACGGCGATCGAGGCTGTCGATCCTGCGCGGCCGGCCTTCAGGGACGTGCTGGTGGTGACCTTCCGGCGAAGCTCCTGATGCTGGCGAGCGCTAGGCGGCCTTGGGCCTCATCACCAGCCATGGGGTCGGCGCGGAGCGCCATTCCCAGACCGCCAGCAGCTGATCCAGGTGTCCGAGGTGGTGGAGCCATTCCGGCAGCGGTCCGGTCTTGGGCTCCTGCCGAAGCTCCACGATGTCGTGAGTAGGCGCGAAACGCGCCTTCAGCTCTGCCAGCGTGCCGGCCCGGAAGACGTCGTGGGTCTCGACGATCACCGACATGTTCCGCAGGGCGGGGCTGAGATCGGGGCGCAGGAGATCGCACTCCGCCCCCTCCACATCCATGATCACCAGAGACTTGCGGTCGGCGAAGGCTTCGAAGCCGTCGGGCGCGAAGGTCTCGCCGATGAGGACGCGATCGGCGACCCCGTTCTTGGCGGCGAGCTGGGCGCAGGCGTCGCGGGCCCGGGGAAGGATGTCAAAGGCGTGCACTGTGACGGTCGGCATCAGCCGCGCCAGTCCGACCGCGTAGTAGCCTTCGGCGCAGCCGACATCGATGACGCAGTCGAGGCCCTCGTCTGCGAAGGCCTTGATGTGGGGATGCAACTCGGACTCGTAGGTGCCAAAGAGCCGGGCCGCATGGGCGCCCTCGCTGGCTTCGCGCACGTACTCCATGCCGGCGAAGGGGCCCGCCATGACCTTGAGGCCGTGGTGCTGGATCTGGGTGTTCACGATGACCGAGGATCGCCACTTCGCGAGCTGGCGCAGGGCGATGTTCAACTCGCCGACGGACGGCTCCGGCTTCTGTTCGGTGAATTGACGGAGCCAGTGAGTGATAGCGTGTCGAGACATCGATCCTCCGAGCGTCCGCTGTAAGCGCATTTGGCCACAGGCGCTACGCTATTGGCGGGCCGGCGTGACTGTGCGAGAGCAGCCGCCGGCGTCGCCAGAGGGGGAAGGTCTTGCCAGGCACTATTGCGCTCTATCACCCATCGGCGGGCGTGCGGCCGAAGACCAACATGTTCGGCAAGGACGTGGCGAACGTCGGGCTGTTCCGGGCCGTCCTGCAGTATGGCGACTTCGAGCGGGTCGATTTCCTCACCAGCACGCAGATCTCGCCGCACGATCTCGCAGTCGGGTTGACCGGCGATGCGGCCCTGGCGGGCAAGACGGGCACGAGCCAGCTTCTTGACCAGGTGAAGCCAGCTGAGGCCGGCGCTCTTATCCGCGGAACCCCCGACCTGACGGAGATGGCCTGGCTGCGGCGTTCCGCCGGTTTGGAGCAGAGCTACAGCCTGGTCGGCATGGTCCACACCTTGGCGCCGCCGGCGATCCGGGAAGCCACCGGCAAGGCCGCGATCGCGCCCATGCAGCCGTGGGACGCCCTTATCTGCACGTCGCCCGTCGTTCAGGAGCGGATGACGGCGATGTTCGATGAGTGGACGGACTACCTGGCCGATCGCTACGGCGGGAGTCTCCGGGTGCGGCCGCACCTGCCGCTGCTGCCGCTCGGCGTCGAAGGCGCGAAGTTCGCGGCCATGGCCGATCGGCCGGAGGCGCGTGCGGCGATGCGCGCGGAACTGGGCGCTGCGCCGGACGACATCGTGATCCTGTGGGTGGGGCGGCTGTCGTTCTTCGAAAAGGCGTTTCCCACGCCGATGTTCCTGGCCGCCGAGGAAGCGGCGCGAGCCACGGGCGTACGCGTGCATTTCGCCCAGGTCGGCTGGTTTCCCGACCCGGTGGTCCAGCGGGCCATGTATGAGGAGGCGGGCCGCGCCCACGCGCCTTCGGTCGTCATGCACTACATCAACGGCAACGACCCGGAGGTGGTCGGGAGGATGTGGGCCGGGGGCGACATCTTCCTGTCGCTGGTGGACAACATTCAGGAGACCTTCGGGATCACGCCGCTGGAGGCCATGGCGGCCGGCCTGCCGGTGGTGGTCAGCGATTGGGACGGCTACCGCTTCACGGTCCGCGACGGGGTCGACGGGTTCACCGTGCGCTCGCTGGGCGGGCCGATAGGGGCGGGCCAGGGGATGATCAACCGGCACCTGCACTCGGGCATGACCTACCAGTCCTATGTGGGGACCGTGGCGCAGCATACGGCCATTCACGTCGGCGACGCCGCAGCTCGGATCGCTGACCTGATCTCCTCACCGGACCTGCGGGCGCGCATGCGCGAGGCCGGTCGGCGGCGGATTCGCGAGACCTTCGACTGGCCGGTGGTGGTCGCGGGCTTGCAGGACCTGCTGAGTGAGCTGGCCGCGATCCGCAACGCGGCCGCGCCGCAGCCGATCAAGCACAAGCATCACCCGCTGAAGGGCGAGCCGTTCGGCGCGTTCGCGCCGTTTGCGACCCAGGTCCTCGGCTATGATACGCAGATCTCGCTGCGGCCCGGCGTCGGCCGCGCCGACCTGGACCGCACCATCGGGGTGCGGCTGGACGAGTTCGCCAGCAATTGGCGAGCGAATCTCGACCTGTGCGGCCAGCTCATGGAACGGCTTTCAGCGAACGGCGAGACGACGGTGCGCGAACTGTTCGCGCCGTATCCGCGCAACCATCACCAGGCCCTGGGCCTGGCGGTCGTCTGGATGTGCAAGCTCGGTCTGCTCGACTGGCGCTGACTATTCGGCGGCGGCCTTGACGCCGGCCGGCATGCGCGAGCGGTGATAGGGGCGGTCGCCCAGCACCGTCGCTCGGTTCATGATCCGGCGATGGGGCAGGTAGTCGTTGACCGCATAGTGCTGAGTGACGCGGTTGTCCCAGAAGGCCACCGCGTTCTCCTTCCAGCGCCAGCGGATCAGGAACTCCGGCTTCTGGATGTGATCGAACAGCATGTTCAGGATCGCGTCGCTCTCCTTGCGGCGCAGGCCCTTGATCCGATCAGTGAAGCCGAAGTTGACGAAGAGGCCGTCCTCGCCGGTTTCCGGGTGAGTGCGGATCACCGGGTGCAGGACAGGCGGATGTTCGGCGACGGCCTGGGCATGCTTGTCCTCGCCCGCGCCCTTGGCGACGATCCCGCGGGTGGGGAAGCCGCGCGCGAAGTCGTGCACTGCGTCCAGGCCCGACAGGAACTCGCGGAAGGGCGGAGATAGCGCCTCATAGGCGGCCTTCATGTTCGACCAGATGGTGTCGCCGCCCGACGGCGGGAGCAGCTTGGCGTAGAGGATCGAGGCCATGGGCGGGGTCTCGATGAAGGTGACGTCCGTGTGCCAGCTGTCGTTGTCGGTGGGGTTGTCCTTGTGGTTGTCGAGGATGAACAGCTCCGGCGCCTCGGGCACGCCCGGATAGAGCGGGTGGGTGTGCAGGGCCCCGAAGCGCGCGGCGAAGTCGCGATGCTGCGCCGGCGTCAGGTGCTGGTCCTCGAAGAAGACCACCTGATGCTTGAGCAGCGCCTGGCGGACATCGTGAAACTGCTCGTCGTCCAGCGGCTTGGAAAGGTCCACGCCTTCGATGAGCGCGCCGATCGTCGGCGTCAGGGGGCTGACCTGGAACTTGCTCATGTCTAGTTCTCCGCTTGGAATTAGCATCTAATCCCGGATCGGGGGTCTCGCCAAGCGCTAGAGCTTGCGCCTGGACGAGGCGCTCCTGCCTTCGAATTTAGGAACTGACCTTGCTCGACGTCGACTCCCAATCGCTCGAAAAACTGTTCGCGGCCGCGCGGACGCACAACGCCTGGCGGGCCGAGCCCTTGCCGGCCGACACGATCCGCAGGCTCTACGATGCGCTGAAATGGGGGCCGACCTCGGCGAACTGTTCGGCGGGCCGCTTCGTCTTCGTTCAGTCGGAGGAAGGAAAGGCGCGGCTGTCGCCGCACCTCTCGCGCGCCAATCGGGCCAAGACCCTGGCCGCTCCGGTCTGTGTGATCGTCGCCTACGACCTGAACTTTGCGGAGAAGATGCCCAAGCTGTTTCCGCACGATCCCACGGCCCCGGCCTGGTTCGCCGACCCGGCCGTGGCGCAGGAGACCGCCTTTCGCAATTCGTCCCTGCAGGGCGCCTATCTGATCATGGCCGCGCGGGCGATGGGGCTGGATTGCGGGCCGATGTCGGGCTTCGACCGGACTGGTGTGGACACGGAGTTTTTCGCCGAGACGAGCTGGAGATCGAACTTCCTCGTCAACATCGGGCATGGCGACCCCCAGGCGCTGTTTCCCCGCAATCCGCGCCTTGACTTCGACGAAGCGTGCGTGGTCGCCTAGCCGGGCGTCGCAGATAGGCGGCGCAGGCGCAAAAAACCCCGTGGCGTTTACCTTCTTGCTTCGGATTGGGGATGCGTTCGGACCGGAATCGCGCCTTTCTCCAGCAAGCGCACCGCGCACAAACAGTCAGTGGGACAAACCAATGAACACCAGCGACCTGGCGAGCGCGATCGCCGAAGGCGAAAGCAACATCTCCAAGACCCAGGCGAAGCAAATCGTCGACAACGTCTTCAAGGCCATCGAAGCGGCGGCTGTCCGTGGCGAAGAAGTGTCGATCCCGGGCTTCGGCAAGTTCAAGGTGCAGGACAAGCCTGCCCGTACCGGCCGCAACCCCAGCACCGGCGCGACCATCCAGATCTCGGCGACGCGCAAGGTGGTTTTCCAGCCCGCGAAGGCTCTGAAGGATTCCGTCGCCGGCTGAGGCCGCGACTGATCCACGCGTAAATGGAGCGGCGGCCCCCGGGGCCGCCGCTCTTTTTTTGGCTAGCTGGCGCGGTCGAGGATCGCGGCGCGGCGCGGACGGGCCTGGCGCAGGATCGCGGCGGCCGAGCGCGTGGCCCGGTCTTGCGCCTGGGCGGCGCTGCGCTGCTGCAACGAGGCGAGGGCTTCCTGAATGCTTTGGCGTTCAGCCTCAATCACGGCCAGGCGTTCCTGCAGCTTGGCTGCGGCGCATTCGACGTGACCGTCGGCAGCGCCGGACTCTTCCCGCTGGTCGAGGATCAGACGGATGTCGCGCACATCCAGCCCGGCCTCGCGGAACTGGGCGATCAGGCGCAGGCGATCCATGGCCCGTTCGTCGTAGCGGCGGCAGTTCAATCGGTCCCGGTCGGCCTCGATGAGCCCAACCTCTTCATAGTAGCGCAGGGCCCGAGCGGTCAGGCCGAGCTGGCGCATGGCTGCGCCGAGCGTGACATAGGAGGTGCGGGGCAGGACCCGCAGGCGCTGTACGCCTTCCGAAATGCGATCCATGGCTTTGCAAAACTGAATTGGTGATGAGCATTTTGGTAGCCGAAGGTTGCGCGTCGATCTGCGCCGAAATTTGGCGGAAAGCTGTTATTCGTGCCAAGTCTGGACGCTCAAGCTCGGTGGAGTTGCAAAGTTGCAAAGGTCGGCAAAGCTATTTGTGGGCCCAAAGGTGCGGGGATTGCGCGAAGGGCGCGGATGGACCCTCGAGGCCTGCGCCGCGCGCTTGGGGCTGTCGGCGAGCTATCTTTCGCAGATCGAGTCCAACCAACGGCCGGTGACCTCGCGGGTGCTGATGGCGCTGGTGGACGCTTTCCATATCGCCGCATCGGAACTCGACGCCGCCGATGACGATCGCCTGATCGCCGATCTTCGCGAAGCGCTTGCGGACTTCGGCGGCCGCGACGCGCCGGTGCCGGGATCGGAGCTGCGCGCCGCGGCGTTGCAGGCCCCCGCCCTGGCGCGCCGCTATCTCGAACTACATCGCGCCTATCGCCGGCTCGACGAGCGGCTGCGGGCGACCGAAGAGGCCGTGGCCCTGGACGAGGCGGCGGCGGCCAGTTCGCTGCTGCCTTACGAAGAGGTGCGCGACTTCTTTCACTATAAGGACAATTACCTCCACGGCCTGGATACTGCGGCCGAGGCCCTGGCCATGGATATCGGCGGGCCGGGCGCGATGCAGGATGAGGCTCAACTCGCCGCGGTGCTGGGCGAGCGGCTGGGGATCACGGTGCGCCAGGCGGGGCTGGGTGAGGTGATGCGCCGGTATGACGCCGCGGCTCGCACCCTGTGGCTGAACGAGACTTCGCCGGAGGAGACGCGGCGTTTCCAGATGGCTTTCCACCTGGTGTCGGCCAGTCTCAGCGAGATCATAGAGGCCGAACTCGCCCAGGCTGGGCTGAAGAGCCTGGAGGCGATCGACATCTGCCGCATCGGCCTGGGCAACTATGCGGCCGGCGCGTTCCTTATGCCCTATCGTGCGTTCGCCGCTTCGGCGCGGGCCTTGCGTCACGATGTGGACGAACTGAGCCGCGCCTATCGCGTCAGCCTGGAGCAGGCCTGCCATCGCCTGAGCAATCTGCAACGGCCAGGCGAGCGCGGCGTGCCGATCTACTTCGTGCGGATGGACCACGCCGGCAACATCACCAAGCGCCACAGCGCTACGCGGTTCAGGTTCGCCCGGTTCGGAGGGACGTGCCCGCTGTGGAACGTCCACGACGCCGCCGCCGCCCCGGACCGCTATCTGGTGCAGATCGCCCAGATGCCCGACGGGGCGAAATATCTCTGCGTGGCGCGCAGCATCGCCAAGCGCGCGGGCGGCTATCTCTCGCCGGTCCGGCGATACGTGCTGGGCTTCGGTTGCGAGCTGCAGCACCCGGGCGAGATGATCTATTCGGCGGGGCTCGATCTGAAGGCCGAGCCCGCCCAGATCGGGGTCAGTTGCCGGATCTGCGAACGGGACGACTGCGCGCAAAGGGCGTTTCCGCCGGTCGACAGGCGTCTTGTGGTGCCTAAGAATGAGCGAGCCATCGTGCCGTTCTCGCTCGGCGCAGGCTGACGGGCGCAACAAGCCTGGGGGGAAACAGATGAGCCAGACGTCGCGCGAAGCGATCCTTGAACCCGAGCTGCCGATCATCGACCCGCACCACCACCTGTGGGATCGTCGCGCTCTCGTGCCGACCTTGCCGCCGGTCAAGCACGACTTCGAACACGTGGTGCGGCGGTTTCCTCGATATCTCCTCGACGAACTGCTGACCGACCTCACCAGCGGCCACAATGTGATCGGGACGGTCTATGTCGAGTGCGGCGCCATGTATCGCGCCGACGGTCCGGCCGAGATGCGGCCGGTCGGCGAGACCGAATTCGTGGGCGGCGTCGCGGCGATGTCCGCCAGCGGAACCTATGGCGACGTGCGCGCCTGCGCCGGGATCGTCGGCCACGCCGATCTGACCGCCGGCGGCAAGGCGCGCGAGGTTCTAGAGGCTCATCTGGCGGCGGGTGGGGGTCGTTTTCGCGGTGTGCGGCAGAGCGCATCCTACGACGCCGATCCGGGCGTGCTGGGTCCGCTGGCGCGGCAGGGACCGGAGCTCTATCGTCAGGCCGGCTTCAGGGAAGGTTTCGCCCAACTCGCGCCGCTCGGTCTCTCCTTCGACGCCTGGATGCTGGAGCCGCAACTCCCCGACCTGATCGATCTGGCGAGTGCGTTTCCGGACACCTCGATCATCCTGGACCACGTGGGCACGCCGCTGGGGATCGCCAGCTACGCCGGCCGTCGCGACGAGCGGTTCGATGTCTGGCGCGACAACATCAGGGAACTGGCCAAGCGCCCGAACGTGACGGTGAAGGTCGGCGGCCTAGCCATGGTCTTCCCTGGCTTTCCTTCGCTGCTGTCCGATCCGCCTGCGCCCTCGGAACAGCTTGCCCAGGAGTGGCGGCCCTATGTGGAGACCTGCATCGAAGCCTTTGGCGTCGATCGCTGCATGTTCGAGAGCAACTTCCCGGTCGATGTCCTCAGTTGCGACTACGCCGTGCTTTGGAACGCGTTCAAGCGGCTGGCCGCCGGCGCCTCGGCCGCGGAGAAGACGGCCTTGTTCGCGGGCACCGCGCGGCGGACCTACCGACTGGCGATCTGACCCCGTTAAGCGAGGCTTGCCGGAGATCGGTTGTGGGCTAAGGTCACGTCAGTTCAGGCAAGAGTGCGCCGCGTTTTGACGTCCCAGGTGTCCAAACTGAACAGAGCGCGTCCGAGCCGATGGCCGACGGTGAAACCTCGACGGTGGTGCAGCTGCAGATCGCGTTCGCCGGGCACGCCCGGCCGGGCGATCTGGGCGATGGCGCGGATATCGAACGCAAGCTAGCCGAAGTCCTGAAGCGGCTGCGGCTGGCCGGGCTCAAGCACGCGCGGCTACTGACGGGACTGGCGGTCGGCGCCGACAAAATCGCCGCCGAACTCTGGCGGCGGTCGGGCATGGGCCCGGTTCACGCCGTGCTTCCATTCCTGAACGAGGGGGAGGGCGATGTCGGGCCAGCGCGGCTGGCGCAGACCGCTACCTGGCTCGATGGGGAGGAGGCGCGCGCGGACGGCCGCAATCCGCATCTCGTCCAGACCCGCTGGCTGCTGACCCACGCCGACCTGCTGATCGTCGTCTGGAATGGTCTGGAGGGCCGTGGCGCTGGCGGCACGGCCGATGCCGTGCGCGTGGCGCTTGAGGCGGGCGTACCGATCATCTGGGTCAATCCCAGGGAGGACGCGCCACGCGTGATCCGGAGGCCCTCGCTCTACGATCCCGTAGGCTTCCTGGAGTTGCGTGAGGCCCTGTACGCCGGCCGGGGATCGGTGGTGACAGAGGCCGACATCGACGCCCTGCGCGAGGTGCTGGACCTGGAGCCAGACCAGCCGCACCTGACGCGTGATCCGCCCGGCCGTATCGATCGCTGGCTGCACACCTGGCTCTGGAAGACCTTCTCGTGGTTCCAGAAGACGGTCGGCGGGCCGCTGGAACAGACGACGTGGCGACCGCGGCCGCCGCCGCAGGATCTGGCGATCCAGCCTGGTTTCCGGGCGATCCAGGAGGCGTTCGAAGCGGCCGATGCTCATGCCGGCCGGCTGGCGGCGATCCATCGTTCCGAACAGATCCTGTTGCTGGGGGCGGCGGTGGCCGCCGCGACCCTGGGCGCGATCCCGTACTTCAACCGGGACCTGAAGGTGCCGGCGATCATGGCCGAACTGCTCATCGCCCTGGCGGCCTTCGCGGTCTGGAGGTTCTCCGCCAATGCGCGCTGGCACGAGAAATGGACGACCGCCCGCCGCCTGGCCGAGCATCTTCGCCTCGCCATGGCCGGCTGGGCTCTGGGGGTTCCCACGGGCCGTGCGGGGAGCGGCGCCCTGCGGCAGGAGCATCGCAGGCTGGGGCGTGTGACCCTGCGCCAGGCGCCGCCGGTGGAGGGGCGCTTCGATTCCCAGCGCATCGCCGCCTGGGCCGCGTGGGCGATGAACGAGCTGGTGTACGGTCAAGCCGACTATCATCGCCGCGAAGGCCGACGGAACCACCGGATCGCCCACGCGATCGAGCGCCTGGAGAACGGCAGCTTCGGCGTCCTGGTTCTGGTGCTGAGCGGCGCGACGCTGGCGGCGGCCTGGGCTGCCTTGACCGGCCATGGTCACCCGCCGACATGGGCGACCGCGACGGCCGGGGCGGTTGGTGTCGTTGCGCCGGCGATCGGGGCGGCCGCCATGGCGCTCGAGGCCAAGTTCCAGTTCGAAGAGCAGACCGAGCGCAGCACCGTCGTGGCCGCGCGCCTGGAGCGGCTGGCTTCGGAACTGCCCGGGGAGCTCAGCCTGGAGTCCGCCCAGACCGCGCTGCGAGGGGCGGCGGACCTGCTCAGCGCCGAGGCCGACCAGTGGCAGGAGGGAGGCCGCCGCCGCCGTCTTTTCCGCGGCGGCTGAAAGCTCTGCCGGCGGGTGGAATCATGCCAAGGGAAGGCCATGCCCAGCCCGCCCGGTTTGCCTGAGTTCGATCTGCCGATGATCTTCGCCGACAGCATGGCCGGTCTCGGCTATCAGTCGGGCGTGGCGCGGCTGGCCTTTGCGGCCAATACCGCCGACGAGGCAGGCAAGGAACAGCTCGTGAAGTCGGGCTATCTCATCCTGACGCCGGGCTGCATGCTGGAACTGCGTAGCCAGATCGACCAGATCCTCACCGAACTGGAGCGCCAGGGCGTGATCAGCTTCACGCCGGAGCGGCTGGACGGCTAGGCCTTTGCGGCTTGCCGCGCCGTTCGGGCCGCGCCGAGCGCAGCCCGTTGGACGCCGTCGGGCAGGGTCGTGAACCAAGCCTGCGGCGAGAGGCGTTCGGCGACGCGGCGGTGTCCGGCTTCGGTCAGGCGAGCGGCGAGCCCCGGCTCATCGCGCAGGCGCTTCAATGCGCGCGCGGCGGCGTCGATATCGGGATCCGCCCACGACTGCCCCGCATAGATGCCTTGCTGATCGGCGACCGGGATGGGAGCCGAGGGAACCAGCAGGGCGCAGCTCTCGTCCATGAAGTCCAGATTGCCCGACCATCCCGTGCCGACCACCGGCGTGCCGAGCGCCATGGCCTCGGCCATGGTCAGGCCAAAGCCCTCGGCGCGATGCAGGGAGAGCAGGACGTCGGCCGAGGCGATGAGGCTTTTCACCTGGCTGTAGGGCCAGCTCGCGTCGAGGATCTCGACATTGGCCGGAGCGGCCGCGCGCAGGCGTTCGAACAGATCCGGGAAGGCCTGGGCGTTCTGGGTCTTGATCACCATGCGCGCGGTCGGGTCGCCCGCGAAGGCCTGGGCGAAGGCGGCGATCATCCCGTCGGGGTTCTTGCGGGCGGCCGACGACTTGAAGTCGAACAGCGTGACGACCAGGAAGCCCGGCGCGCGCGGCAGCGGCTCGATCCCGCGATAGTCTTCCATGAACAGCGGATGGGGCACGGTGCGGACCGGGGCGGCGGCGCCGAGGAAGGAGCCGGCGGTGTAGTCGCTGGGCGCCCACACTTCGTCCAGCATGGCCGCGTCCTTCAGCCAGGACTTGGGCGCCTTGGGCAGCTCCCAGGCCCAATAGCCGTAGCGGGGGCCCTGCACGTTGCGCGGCCCCAGATAGGCCAGGGCCGCCAGCAGTTCGGGGGCGTTGACGTGGAAGATCCACGGGCCGGGCGTGCGGGCCGCCTCGGAGGCGCCGATCCAGTCCAGCTTTGCCCCGGCGATGTCGACCTGCTCGACCGGAGCGCCCAGGGCCTCGAAGGCGCGGACAGCTAAGCGCGCCGAGGCGGCGATGCCGTAGGAGCCGCCGAAATCGCCGACCACGCGGATCGGCCCGGAGACCTGGTCGCTGGCGTGCGGGGCCTGGGCCTGACGCCGCACGTGGGCTTCGAGGGCGGGACCAAGCAACGGCTGAGCCAGGCGCCTGATGGGCTCGGGCGTCAGCGCGCGCCAGGCGCGCCGGGTGGCCGAAAGCAAGCTCATGCGCTGGCCGCGCCCCAGCGCACGCCCTGGCTCAGCAGGGCGACGGCGTCAGCAGGGAAGAGGGCCGGTTCGGTCCGGAAGATGACCTTGGCGGCTTGGGCGGGGGGCTCGGCCGGAGCGCCTTCCGGGGTCCGGAAGCGGCCGGAAGCTGCATCGAACACCAGTGCGTCGCCGCCGGCGGCTTCCGGCGTCCAACGCTCGACGACCAGCAGGGTGTTGACGGCCCCGGCGGCCGGCGGGCGCAGGGCGGCGGCGGGCTCGCTGCGGACTGATAGTCTCGCCAATTCGAAGATCGGATGGCCATCCACCGCCTTGGGCAGGGCGCCGAGATCGACGCCGTATTCGGCCAGGCCGCCGCCGACCAGCCAGCGCAGATAGCGGAAGCGGCTCTTGAAGCTGGTCAG
Source organism: Pseudomonadota bacterium (assembly GCA_023445705.1). GTDB lineage: Bacteria > Pseudomonadota > Alphaproteobacteria > Caulobacterales > Caulobacteraceae > Phenylobacterium. Next base: position 20,978 of record JAEXKM010000130.1, on the reverse strand, counting down.
CGGGAACAGGCGCTGCAGGTCGCCGCGGCTTTCCCAGATGGCCAGGAAGATGCGCGGGAACGGCATGCCGACGGCCAGTTGGCGCACCGGCGCATCGAAGCCGGCGCGCAGGGCCGTGCCGACGGTCGCGGGCCAGCCGGCGCGGGCCGCCAGCCCATAGGCCGCGAACCGCAGCTTGGCTTCGGAGAGGTCGCCGGCCACCTGCCGCGCGGCGCGCAGGGGCAGGGCGGGGTCCTCGAAAGCCTCGGGCGGCGCAAGCCGAGCGGAAAAGCGGCCCTCGACGGACTCGGGGCCGAGCAGCCAGGCCTTCAGTCCCGCCTCGTCGGTCGCGAAGCGATCGCGCAGGTCGCGGCGTGCGGTCCGTAGCGCCTCGATCGCAGGCGCCGAGGGCGTGCTGGTGAGCCAGTCAACCAGTTCGGCCGAGCTCGAAAGCCAGGGGCCGTCGGGCGCGGTCCCGTGGGGCGCGCGGATCACCTCGCCTGGACGAACGGCCGCCCAGGCCTCGGCCGCGGCGGTCAGCCCGCCGCCGAAGTCCTCGCCGGCCCGGGCCGCGGCCAGCATGCGTCGCCGGACGTCCTTGCTGACCAACTGGCCGGAGGGGAAGGCGCGGTGCGCGTAGGGAATGACGCTGGCCTCTTCGTGGCCGTTGCGCAGCATCGCCGCGGCGTACTCAGCGAGCAGGGCGGCGAGGGGCGAGCCGGGCTGCACCTTGATGCGATCCTGGTGCTTGGAGAGCAGGTCGGGCCGGGCAGGGTCGAAGCCAGAGAAGTGGAAGAAGGCCAGCGGCTCGCCGTCGACCGTCCAGCCGTCGGAGCCCTTGGCGACCTCTCGGCCCTCCAGGTTCCAGTAGGCGAGGTTGAGCGTCGGCGTGCGGAGCAGGGCCAGGTCGCTGACCAGGCCGGGGGCCAGGTCCATCCACTTCTGGTCGGTGAACAGGCCCGAAGCCATGTCGACGCGGCAGTCGTAGCGCAGCTTCTCGCCCCACCAGTCCAGCAGGTCGAAGATCTCGGCCTCGGCGCGCGCGGCCATGAAGCCGAGGTTGTAGGAACCCGAGGTCAGGATGACGTGGTCGTTCGGATTGGCCTCGCCGCGCAAAGGGCGGGTGATGTGCGGGGTCAGCACCAGCGGCGCCCGGGCCAGGCCCTCGCGCACCGCCTGCAAGGGCCGGTAGACCCAGATGTCCGGGTCGAGATAGGCGCCCGAGGTGACGCCCGGCTCGGAGAGCAGCGCCTTGAAGACGAAGGGTTTGACTGCGGTGTTCAGCTCCAGCGCGTCGTAATAGGCGCACATGGCCGCAAAATCGGGGACCAGGGTGGCGGCGTCGATGGTCCTGACGCTGGGATCCTTGAAGGCGATCGGGCCATCGGTGGTGACCACCACCCGTCGCACGTTCGGCTCGGCCGCCGCCAGACTCTGCATCAGGCTGGCGGCCTGGGCGGAGTAGTTGCGCGATACGATGGTGAAGATGACGTCCACGGTCGCCCCTGGAGCCTTGGCCGAGGCTCGTTCTTCTGCCGTGCGGTCAGGCCGCGGCGAGCAGCTCGTCCAGCTTCTTGATGTCTGTGATCGGTGAGGCGACGCCGCTTTCGATGCGCATGACCTTGTTGCAGTAGAGCCGGATGAGCTCCAGGTCGTGCGAGGCCAGCACCAGGATCCCGGCCCGTTCCATCAGTTCCAGGATCCGCTTGTGGGCGATCTTCTGGAAGTCGGCGTCGCCGACCGCGATCCATTCGTCCATCAGGATCACGTCCGCATGGACGGCGGTGGCCACCGCGAAGGCCAGGCGCGCCTGCATCCCCGCCGAATAGGTCTTCAGCGGCATGGCCAGGAAGGGGCCAAGGCCGGTGAAATCGGCGATCTCCTGCATTCGCTCCTCGATCTCCTTGGCCGAGAGGCCGGCGATGCGGCCGCGCAGGCGGATGTTGTCGAGGCCGGTGGCCGAGGGGTCGATGCCGAGGTTGAGGTCGAGCATGGCGGCGATCTGACCGTGCACGTCGATGGTGCCTTCGTCGGGCTCGTAGGCGCCGGCGAGGGCCCGCAGCAGGGTAGTCTTGCCCGAGCCGTTGTGGCCGATCAGCCCCAGGCGGTCACCCGCCTTGAGGCTCATATTGACCTTGGAGAGCGCGGTGACCTCGGTGGCGCCCATGGTGGTGCGGCTCAGCTTGCCGCCCACGGTGATGCGGGCCAGGTGCTTCTTCAGCGACTTGGCGTCGACCCCGTAGACCGGGAAGCGCAAGGTCAGGTCAGTGACCGCGATGGAAACCTGAGGGCCCTTCATAGGTAATGCACGATCCGGCGACGAATGACGGCGAAGGTCGAGAAGGTGGCGACCCACCCGACGACAGCCAAGATAGAGAGCACGATATAGGTCAACGCGTCGACGCTTTGACCCAGCAGCGGGGCGCGGACGACTTCCAGCAGGTGGTAGAACGGGTTGAGCAGCAGCACGGCATGGTCGACCAGCCGGCCGCCCGGCAGCCAGAACACCGGCGTCATGAACATCGAGAACTGGATCACCGACCCGACGATCTGCGGGATGTCGCGGAAACGGGCCGAGGCCATGCCGACCGCCAGGCTCATCCAGGAAATGTTGAGCATCAGCAGGATCACGCCGATCAGGCCGACCGGGACGTTCGTCTGCCGCCAGTGGTCATAGAAGACCAGCACGCCGACGATGATCACCACGTGGTGCAAGAGGTTGATCAGGTTCCGCATCACCGTACGCCAGACGAAGGTCATCATCGGCAGGGAGGTTTGCGACAGGATGCCGGAGGCCTGCACGAAGGTCTGGCAACCCTCCAGGATCACGTTGGCGATCAAGCCCCAGAACACGATGCCCAGGGCGACGTAGGGGATGAACTCGTTGACCGGGACCTTGAAAAGGTTGGCGTAGAGAAAGCCGATCCCCGCCACCATGAGGCCCATGGAGAGGGTGATCCAGAATGGGCCGAGGATCGAGCCGCGGTAGCGCGAGACCACGTCGTGCCAAGCCAGCGACCAGGCCAGCCCGATGCGATCGAGCGAGGCGCGCAGGTCTGCAAACGCCATGCTGAACTCGTGCATGGGGCCGCGCCGTCCGGTGCGCACCATGTGTTGTACGGATTGCATTCAGTCTCCCGACCAGAAGCTCGCCGGCGCACCCGCCGCACGTCGCTCGCGTCGGTGGGTAACAGGTCGCATTTTGCGGCGCAAGCATGGCGCCAGGCGAGCAATCCTGAGGAAAACCGGCGAAAAAGCGCGGGTTTTCCAAGTTGTTGAGGGGGCGCCTTCGGCGCGGGCGCAGACGCGTCAGAGCGGGCTTTCGTCCTCGAACGGCGGCGCGCTGGTCTTCATGTGCGCGTGGTCGGCGCGATATTGGTTGAAATGGCGACGCAGGGCCGGCGCCGGCTGCGCAGTCTCGCGCGCCAGGCCCCCGGCCTCGACCTCGGCCGTCGAGCGCTTGCGCACGACGAACTCGATCCCGCATTCGCCGATCGGGGTCAGGGTCTGGTCGAACCGCGGCAGGTCGTAGCGGAAGGTCGAGTTGAGCAGCGCGATCTTCTCGACGTCGGCGGCCGGGCCCAGTTCCGACAGCAGCTCCAGTACGTTGATCGAGCGATCAGACCAGGACTTGGACTTCAGCATGGTGAAGGTCCACTTGTGGTCGCGGTTGTGGGTTGAGGGGAAGACGCCCTGTTCGTAGAGGTCCTCGTCCGGCACGGTCACGATCAGGAAGCCGCCCGGCTTGAGGGCGTCGAACCAGGCCTTGAGGCCTTGGCGCGGGTCGACCAGGTGCTCCAGACAGTGGCTGGAGTGGACGAAATCCAGGCTGTCATGCGCGACGCCTTCCAGGAACTGCGCGTCGCCGTCCTCCCAGTCCCAGACCCGCACGGCCTTCAGCCCCGGAAAGAACGGGACATAGAGCGACAGGGGATCAGGCTTGCCGCCGATGTCGAGACCCTCCCCCACGAACCAGCGGCGGGCGAAGTTCGACTCGGCCATGCGCCGGACGATGGATTTCGAAAGTTCTTTCAATGGACTGATCCTATCGCACGTCCCAGGACTCGGCCCCGGTTCTCGTAAAGGCGGCGCCTTGGGCGACCCCGCCGAAGCCGCCGAGCAGGCGCTTGAGCCCTTCGCGACGGGGCGGGTCGACCAGGAACATCATGAACCCGCCGCCGCCAGCGCCCGACACCTTGCCGCCGAACACGCCAAACGCCTTGGCTGCTTCGTAGACCTTGTCGATCTGGGGGGAGGAGATGTTGTGAGCGGTCTGCTTCTTGGAAAGCCAGCCGGCGTCGAGCAGCGCGCCGAAGCGCGGCAGGTCCCCGGCCACCAGGGCGTCGCGCATTTCGAATGCGCCGGCCTTCAGGGCGTGCAGGCTCTCCAGCGATTTCGGAGCATGGCTTTTCATGTTCGCCTTCTGCTCGTCGATGATCGCGGCGGATTCGCGGCTGACCCCGGTGAAGTAGAGGACGAGGCTCGCCTCGAGCTCCTTCAGCACCTTCTCGGGCGCCGTGACTCCTTCGACCTCGACGCGGGCGTCTTCGAAGAAGCGCATGAAGTTCAGTCCGCCGAATGCTGCGGCGTACTGATCCTGCGTCCCGCCCGCGAGGCCAAGGTCGCAGCGCTCGATGTCGTAGGCGAGGGCGGCCACGGCCTGCGGGCTCATCTCCAGGCCCATGAATCGCCGCATGCCCTCGACCATCGCCACGACGAGGGCGGAGGAGGAGCCCAGCCCCGATCCTGGCGGACAGTCGGCGTAGGACACCATGGTCAGCGGTATGGCGCGGCCGTGGGCGGCCATGAAGCGGTTATAGACGCCCTTCAGCAGGCGCAGGGGCTCGTCGGTCGGCAGCGGCGCCTGCGCCGGCCCGTGCCAGGCCTGGTCGCGATCGGCCGCGACCAGCACGACCTGATCATCGGTGCGGGCTTCGATCGTGACGTGAGCGAAGAGATCGATGGTCGCGTTGAGCACCACGCCGCCGTGCTCGTCGCAATAGGGCGAGACGTCGGTTCCGCCACCGCCGAAGCCCAGGCGAAGGGGGGCGCGGGCGCGCACCAATTCATGACGCATAGCGGCGTAGCAGGTCCAGGCTGATCCGATATCAGGCGGGGGTAGTCGCGGCGGCGCAGGTTTGCAACCATGAACGGGCGTCCGAGCCCGGACTATGTTGTCGGGAGTCGAGCCTTTTGATGTTCATCAGCGACGAGCCATGGCCAGCGGACTTTCCGGGAGGGGCGGGGCCCGCGGACGCCGTCCTGAAACGTGCGCGGGTATGGATCGTCATCCCCTGCTATCGGGTGCGCGACCACATCCTGACCGTGCTGGAACGGGTGCCGGACTGGATCGAGGGCGTGGTCTGCGTCGACGACGCCTGCCCTGATCGGACCGCCGATTTTCTCGAGGCCCAGGACCTGGATCCTCGGGTGGTGGTCGTGCGCCTGCCCGTCAACGAGGGCGTGGGCGGCGCGGTGATGGCCGGCTATAGCGCCGCTGCGCAACGGGGCGGCGAGATCCTGGTGAAGATCGACGGCGACGACCAGATGGACCTCGCCTATCTGCCCCAACTGGTCACCCCGATCCTGCTGGGCGAGGCCGACTATGTGAAGGGCAATCGTTTCACTTCGGTGGGACATCTGCAGGCCATGCCCGGCGTGCGGGTGTTCGGGAACGCGGTGCTGAGCTTCGCGGCCAAGCTCTCGACCGGATATTGGAACATCTTCGATCCGACCAACGGGTTCACCGCGCTTGAGGCCAGCGTCGCCCGGAAGATCCTCGACCGGCCGGTGGCCAAGCGCTTTTTCTTCGAGACGGACCTGCTCTATCACCTTGGCGCGCTAAGGGCCGTGGTGCGCGATGCGCCGATGCCCTCCCGCTACGGCGAAGAGCAGAGCAACATCCAGATCCCCTCGGTGATCGTGCCGTTCACCGGCCGCCATCTGCGCAATTTCGTTCATCGGGTCGGCGGTCAGTACTTTGTGCGGGACTTCAATGTCGCGACCGTAGAGATGCTGGGCGGGGTGCTGTTCCTGGCCTTCGGCGCAGCCTACGCCTTGCACTGGTTCGCAGTGCGCGAGCCCGGGCAGACCGCATCTGCAGGCGTGGTCATGGCCGCGGCGCTGCCGGTGATCATCGGCGTTCAACTCCTGCTGCAGGCCATCAATTTCGATGTCCTGAACGTGCCGAACCGTCCTATCCATCCCTACTTGCGCACTCTGGAACGTATCGCGGGGCGCCGCGGATGACCTCGAAGGACATGCTTCTGTGCAGCGTTTTCGCTGTCGCGCTGCCGGTTGGCCAACTGCTGTTCAAGTGGGCGGCCATCTATAGCGGAACCCAGCAGGGGCCGCTGATCATGCGGCTGATCCAGAACTATCCGCTGATGGGCGCAATCGCCTGGTACGGTGTCACTGCCCTCTTCTGGTTCTACGTGCTGACCCGAATGCCGCTGTCCACGGCCTACGCTTTTTCGCTGATCGGCTCGGCCTTGGTGCCGGTCGCCGCCTGGTGGATATTCAAGGAGCCGGTGTCGGCCGTCATGGGCCTGGGCTACGCGCTCATGCTGGCCGGCTTTTTCGTGATCCTCACCCAGGTTCGCGCCTAGGTGACTGGCCGGCAGGTGACGGCCGCCGACCGGGCGGTGAAGATCGTCCTGCTGGCCGGCTTCGCGCTCGTGCTTGCGGCCGGTCTGCCGCCACACCTCTCCGTCGATTCGGTCATGGCGCTTTACGAAGGGCGCTTGCAGGTGCGCGAAACCATCGGTCCGGTCGTCTATGCGAAGATCGTAGGCCTGGCCGGCGAAGCGCCCGGCGGCCTTGGCCTCTACGTCGTCCTGAGCGCGGCCTGCCTTTTCGGCTCCCTGGCCTGGATGACCGGTCTGCGGCCCCGCGTTTCCTGGTGGGCGGTCGCGGTTGCGACCGTCTTCGTCCTGTCGCCGACGGTGGTGCTTTATCAAGGCATCGTCTGGAAGGACGTGCTGTTCGCAAACCTGACGATCGCTGGTTTCGTCGCCTTGGCGCACGGTCTGATCGCACCACCACGCGCCGGCGCGTGGTGGCGCCTGCTCATCGCCGCCGTCGCCCTGGCGGTGGCGATGTCGATACGTCAGAACGGCGTCGTCTATGTCGCCGGGGCCGGAGTCGCGCTCGCCTGGGTGCAGGGGCGCAGGCTGGGCTGGGTGCGTGGGGTCGGGCTTGGTGTCGGCGGCGTCGCAGTGGTCTGCCTCGTTGCTGTCCTGCTCGGCCAGGCGGCCGAGCCAAGGCAGGCCGGCCCTGGCAAGGTGGGCCTCGGCCTGCGCGTCCTTGAGCACTATGACGTGGTCGCCATTCTCGCGCGGGAGCCCGCCGCCCAGCCCACCGCCATCAGTCGCGCCGGTCGGGATGGGCCCGCCGCCCTGATCAGGCAGGCGGCGAACGACGTCTATTCCCCAGAGCGGGTGGACTTCTTCGACCGGCGCGCCGATCTGGCGCCCGCCCTGTGGAAGACGCCGGCCCCGGTCATGCGCAGCCAGTGGCTGGAGCTCGTCTCAGCCTATCCGGGGGCCTATCTGGCCCACCGGTGGGACGCGTTTCGCTGGCTCGTCTCGCCGCCAGACCGGAGTCGCTGCGTGCCGGTATTCGTCGGCGTCACTGGCCCGCCGACTGTGCTGGAGGCCTTGGGGCTGGAACCCAGAGCTACCGCCAAGGATCGGAAGGTCGCCGCCTACGCGCAAAATTTCGTGACGACCCCGGCCTATTCGCATCTTTTTTCCGGCTGCGTGGCCTTTCTGGTCCTGATTGCGCTGCTTTGGCGCGGAGAAGCGCAAGATATTGTCATTGCAGCGCTTCTTGGTTCGGCCCTGGTGTTTGCGATGAGTTTCTTCGTCGTCTCCATCGCCTGCGACCACCGATATCTTTACGCTCTCGATCTGGCGGCGGCGACAGGTGCTCTCTATCTGGGCTTGCAGCCGTCTGTTCGCCGGAATCTCCGGGTAAGTCCGCAGCGTGACGGCCCGGACAGTCTTTATGAAACGCTTTTTGACCGCCGCGGTGCTGGCCGCGGTCCTTCCGGCGCTTAGCGCCTGTGACCAGCCTGCGCCATGGGCGCGCGCCGCCGTGGCGCCCGAGGCGCCCAAGGTTGCAGAGAACCTCCGCCCGCAGGTCGTGCGCTGGAACGACGGCTCGGGCCGGTTCGAGATCAATGGCGCGCCGCTCAAGGCCGGCCGCCTCTGGACGTTTGACGGATCGACAGAGGGTTTCGTGCTAACCGGCGGCGAGGCGCTTCCCGCCCCCGCCGTGGGGCTGGAGCTGCGGAACCTGCAGGGCGATCCAGTCCTGCGCTCGCCGCGTGGCCTGGAGCTGAACGGCCGCCGCTATTCCCTGTTGCTGGTGCGGCTGACGCGTACGCGCGCCGGCGCCGATTGGGATGGCGCGGTCTTCTACAGCACGGTCGCCCACCCCGAGAGCATGGAGTTCCAGGCTAAGCCCATCGCGGGCGGTAACCCCGCCGTCGGCGAGACGGTGGTGCTGGTCTACGACATGGCCAACCTGACGCGCGGCGGCGAGGACTGGAAGAGCTCGTTGATCGACCAGATCCGCCTGGACACGGACGATCAGGCGGGCGGGGCCTTCACCATTCACCAAGTCGCCGTGACCGAGAACCCGGGCGCGGTCGCATTGGCGCAGGCGCCTGCGCGCCCCACCGCGGTCGCCGCCCGCTAGGCCAGCTCTTCCAGGCGGGCCACGTAGCGCAGGCCGATCGCGCGGGCGCTGAAATGGGTGCGGATATGACGCCGGGCCCGGTCGCCCAGGGCGCGGGCTTCATGCGGGCGGTCCAGGAGGCTGCCGATCAGACGCACCGCATGATCGACTGAGGGGGCGGCCCAGATCTGCCCTTCACCGAACAGGTAGGCGCCTTCCGCGACGGGGATGAGCTTGCAGTCGACCAACAGGCTGGTGTCGGGCGTCATGAAGTCGAGGTTGCCCGAATAGTTCGTGGCCACCGCGGCGCGACCCATGATCATCGCTTCGGCCGGGCCGCGGCCGAAGCCTTCGGAACGGTGCAGCGAGACGAAGGCGTCGCAGCAGCGGACGAGGTTCTTGATCTCGTTGTCGGAAAGCTGGCGCGTGATCGCCTGAGCCTGGCTGCCCAGGGCTTTCAGGCGCGTTTCCAGCGCCTTGCGCGCGGGGTTGCCGTCATCGCCGCCCTTGTACTTCACCACGGCGTGCAGCGGCGCGTGCGGGCGCTCGGCGACCAGCTTCTCGAACGCCTCGAGCATGGCGAACGGGTTCTTGCGCTCCGAGTAGGATGAGAAATCGAAGAAGAAGAGGCAGACGAATGCGTTCTCGGGGATGCCGAAGTGCCGGCGGCCGAGGAAGGACGACATGGTCAGATCGACCGCCAGCGGCATGTGGACCGCCGGCCGTTCCGTCACCGGAGTGATCGCCTCCTGTATGAACCTGGAGGGCGCCCAGACCTCGTCGAACCGGTCGAGAATCTTCGCCCAGGGCTCGGGATATTTCGAGAGCTCCCAAGCCGGGTAGATGATGTTGTAGGCGCTTTCGAAAGCGGGCCCCGAGCCCAGGTGCTCAAGCACGCCCATGGCCTGCTCGACCTCGTCGGCGTTGATGCAGAAGAGGTTGGTCTTCGGGCTCAAGGCCGGGACCACATGGTCTGCAAACTCGCGCTCGAAATCGGCGTCTTTGTTGCGGTCCAGGCCGTAGATGTCGATCAGGCCCGGTGTGACGCCGGCCGCCTGAAAGGCGCGGAAGGCGGAGCGCACATGTTCGGCCATCCCGATCGCGGAGAAGGGGTGACCGACGAGAACGAGATCGGCCGGGGTCATGACTTGTCCAGAAGGTCGGATTCAGCGGCGTTCTTCAGGGCCTCCAGCCAGCCATGGCCGAAGCGCTGATCGGGCTCCAGGTGGGCGCCCTCGCCCCATTCGTTCCAGGCGTTGACGAAGACGATCCTCTCCTCGCCGAAGTTCTGGCGGCGGGTTTCTTCGAACATGGCCTCGGACCAGGCCTGGAAGGCTCCCGGGCTGGCGTACTGATAGACCCAACCGCCGTCCTGGCGGCGAGCGGTGTTGTCCCAGGAGGGCATGACGCCCCGGAACCGCTTGTGGCCCGCGGGCTGGGTGGAGAGATAGGTGCGCACAAGCTGGCGATAGTCGTTCACCCGGCCCTCGAAGCGTGCGTTGAACAGCGGCCCTGGCGGGTGAATCAGGGTTCCGACGCCGGCCGGCGGGAACTCCACCGAGGCGTCGAATCCCAGGCTGGCGGGATCGGTCTTGCCGCCGGCCTTTTCGAAGCTCTCGACGAAGGCCAGGTAGATCTCACCGATGCCAGCCTCGCGGCAGTGGCTGCGCCATGCCTCGGCCCAAGCCTTCGGATCGGGCAGCAGGCCGGGGCGATAGATCAGCAGTAGCGGCCGCCCGCCGATGCGGATGTAGTTCGGCTGGCGCAGGAAGGGTTCGATCGTGGCGATCGAGGCTTCGGCGTCGCCCTCTTCGTAGGTCTGGGCGAGGAGCACGTCGCGCTCCTGGCCGTCCCAGGTGCGGGTCCAGTTCTCGTTCGCCCAGCAGAGGCAGAACGGGAAGTCATCGGACTTGCTGTCCAGCAGCGGTTCGAGGGGTTTCTCCAGGATCCGCCGGCCGCCCGTGAACCAGTAGAAGTAATGGCAGAAACCGCCGATCCCATAGCGGGCGGCGAGCTCGGCCTGCCGACGCATGGCGGCCGGGTCGGACAGGTCGTAGAAGCCCAGATCCGCCGGAACGTGCGGCTGATAGTGCCCGCGATAGTTCGGCAGCGCCCGGCTGACATTGGTCCATTCGGTGAAGCCTGGGCCCCACCAGCGGTCGTTTTCGGCGACGGTGTGGAACTGCGGCAGGTGGAAGGCGATGGTGCGGATCTGGTTTAGCGACTCCAGGCGGTGGCCCCAGCGTTCCACGAACTTCTGCTGGTTGCGGACCGCGAGGCGGTGCTTGTAGCCGCTGTCGATGGAGTTCGACGTGACGCTGAGGTGGTGAACGATCGCCGAGGTCGGCTCGTAGATGATCCGCAGGCCGCGTTCGCGCAGACGGAAGCAGAGGTCCGCATCCTCGCAATAGGCCGGGGCGAACGTGACATCGAAGCCGTCCAGCTCGGCGAACACCTCACGCCGTACGGCCAGGCAGGCCCCGGACGCGTAGTCCACTTCGCGGCGGACGTTCCAGCGAGGTAGGTCGGGGTCTTCGAAGAGGCCGATCATCTCCGACGCGCCGTCGACGCCGATCCGCGCGCCGGCTTCCTGCAAGCGCCCGTCAGGGAACAGCATCTTCGGGGCGCAGGCCCCAACGCCCTCTTCTTCGGCGAACGGGCGCAGCAGGGCCGGCAGCCAGCCTGGCCGGACCTGGACGTCGTTGTTCAGAAAGATCAGGAACTCGCCCCGGGCTTCGCTGGCCGCCCGGTTGCAGGTGCGGATGAAGCCGAGGTTCTCCTCGTTGACCAGCAGCTTGACGCCGGTCTTCGCCACGATCTGGTCTGAACCGTCTCCCGAGGCGTCATCGATGACGATGACCTCGGTGTCGGCCAAGTCGCCGGCGGCCTTCAGCGCGGCAAGGCATTCCAAGGTGAACGTCAAATTCCGATAGGCCGGAATGATGATCGACACACGCGGCTTGGCGGGCGCGGTGAAGCCCAGCTCTGCGGCGATCTTCTCGGCCTCGCGCTCGGCAACCTTGATCAGGTCGAAAGGCGTGACCTTGACGTCTTCGATGACGCGCTGGCGAATCCGGCGATAGGCCGCGCGGGTATCGCGATAGGCTTGGTTGTCATAGGCGCCGGCGTCGCGGGCCCGGCCTGCTGCGCGAAGCTGTTCGAACAGCCCGGCTTCGCCCCGCGGCCGCACGACGATGGCCCCCGCTTCCGGCTTGGGCGCACGGCTCAGCGCCCAATGCTCCAGCGAGGAAATCGGGGTCTCCGCCGCGTGCGGATTCTCCAGCAGGTAGGAGACCTCGTTGAAGTCGGCGGCCGGAGATATGCCCTCGAAAGCGCCTTCGGTCAGATAGTGGACCACTGGATGGACGCCCGGCGGCAGGTCGGATTGCTGCTCCAGATAGAAGGCGGTGTCGAAGTGGATGCTGGGGTCCCGCCGTTCCTCGAAGCCGTGGGCGAGGAAGTGGGCCAGCGGACTGGTCCCCATCGGCGCGGCCTCGCGATATCGGTCGGCGTACCACAGCGGGTCGAACAGCGGGTGCGGGCTGCGGCCTTCAAACGCGCCGCTGGCGGCGTAGTGGAGCAGGGGCGCGGCGTCGATCTCGGCGACGTCCGGATTGGTGGCCAGGTACCATTCGCCGTTGAACAGCGGATGCGGCTGGTAGCCCTTGCGCCAGCCTTCGCGCAGATAGTGGATCAGCGGGTTCTCGCCGCTGTCGGCGACCTCGTCGGACTGGCCGACATAATAGCGGACATCGAACAGCGGATGGGGCGCATAGCCTTCGCGCACGCCCTTGTGCAGGAAGTGCTGCAGGGCGGTCAGGCCGGTGGCGGCGACCTTCACCGCGTGCCGGCTGCGGTAATCCTTCAGGTCGAACAGCGGGTGGGGGCTGCGGCCCTCCTTGTCCCCGGCGATCAGGTAGTGCGCCAGCGGGGCCCAACGCGACCCGGCCAGGTCGGGATTGTGCTCCATGTACCAGGCCTGGTCGAACAGGGCCTTGGGATTGACGCCAGCGTCGGGGCCGGCGCGCACGTAGGAGACAAGGCCTCTGACCTTGCCGCCGTCGCGGCCGACGGCGTGGTTGAGCCGGAAGTCCCAAAGGCCAGAGCGGGCGAGCAGCGCGGCGCGACCGGGCCATTTGGCGCGGGCCAGCATCAGGTCGAAACGCTGTTCGGTCGGGCCTTTGTCGGCCAGGCCTACGCGCTTTCCGGCGGCCTTGCGGAACCGATTCCAGCGATCTTCGGCCACCACCATCCGGGCGCGATGGAGGTCTCTGCGTTTGGCCAGCAGGGTTTCTGCGTCAGCCGTGGGGTCGAGCTGTGAGATGTCGTTCGCCAAGTCTGGAATTCTCGTGCGGTCCTAGCGATCGGCCAAGGCCGCATCGACGACCGCTTCGATCTGGGCGCGTTCCTGCCGCAGCACGGCCAGTTCGTGCTCGAGGGCGCGCATGGTGTTGGCCTGCACTTCGTTGAGCTGTCGCTGGTACAGCAGGTCAGCGCGGGTCGAATCGAGTTGGCTGGTCACGGGCGAGACCAATACGCCCATCTGCGACTTCATTTGGGCGATCTGTGCGGCCGCGCGCTCCAAAGGGGCGCGATCGGGCTCTGCGCCGCTGGCCGCGGCTAAGAACCAGTCCAGCACTTCCTTCGCCATGGGGCCCACCAGCGGCAGGGCTTCCAGGCTGTCCAGCGCCTCGTTGTGGCGCAGGTCCTTGGTGAGGAAGTCGTCGATCTTGCCGGCGGCGCGCTCGTCCAGGCGCGGCAACGGGCCGCCGAGGGCGCGCTCCATCGCCGCGACCTCCTTGCGCCAGTCCGCCAGTAGGCCGTCATAGGAGACGAAGGCCCGCGGCAGATCGCGGGTGTGGGCCTCGGAGGCCAGCATGTAGACGGTCCAGACCAGGACCGACTTCTCGGGTGGAAACGCGTCCCGGCGGGAGAGAGAGCCGGCGACCGCCAGCGGATGGCGGACTGGGATCACCGCCCGGATGGGCATACCGACCTGGACCAGGACCTCGCGCCACATGGGCATCAGGACCGAGACGCGAGGATCTTTCAGCAGCGGATAGATCGCTTCCCCGAATTCCGCGTGGAACAGTTCGACGGCGCGCGCTGTCCATTCGGCCTCGGCGTCCGGCGCCAGCGGCTGGTAGGGAAGGTTGAAGGGGTCGTCCCAGGCCGTGCCCGCGGCGCGCAGGCGCTGGTCGTTGAAAACAGAGATCTTCCAGGGCTCGAAGTAACCCTTGGCGTTGTGCTCGTCCCCCGGCATGACGTTGTCCGGAAGCTCGGCTCCGGCCAGGGCCAGAAGCTGCGCGGTCGCCGAGGTGCCAGACCGATGCATGCCGAGCACGAGATAGGCCGACCGCTCGAATGTCTGTGGCATGGCGCAAGTCTCGCACAGCGGCCCCGCGGCCAGTTCGCTCCCGCTCTATGGCCGCTCGCCGCGGGCCGCAAGGGAAAGCGGCCGCGCAGACCTCAGAGACACCACTGGAATTCGGGGCCCGGCAGGTGGCGGCCGTCGTCGGGGCCGACCTCCCTGGCGACCAGCGCATTGAGCTGCTCGCTCAGCGCCACCAGCTGCTCGGAGCGCGCCTCGCCCTCCAGCGCCAGGTTGGTCATTTCCAGCGGGTCGGCCAGGATGTCGTAGAGCTCCAGGTCGTTGCGCCCGGACAGGTGCGCCCAGTTCCTCGGCGTATGGTGATCGCGCGGACTGAAATAGCGGGCGAAACGGTAACGGCCGTCGAACAGCCCCCGATAGAAGGTCCGGCGTTCGTACTCGACGAAATAGGGCGGCTTTGTCGCCTCGACCGCCCGCTTGACAGCGTCGGGCTCCATCGAGATCCGCGCGGCTTTCCGCCGAACCTCCGGGCTGCCCGTGTAGAAGGCGCTGTAGGAGAGCAGGATCGCGCCAGCCTCCTCGCCGCGGCGGCCAGGACCCGTCGGATTTTCCAGTGAGGATGAAACGTCGTAGCCGACCAGCTCTGGGTGGCGGGTCTGGATGTCTGCGGCGTCGAGGCCGGCAAGGGCCAACAGCGTAGGCGCCAGGTCGACGGCGGAGCCCAAGGCCGATGTCGTCACGCCGCCAGCGACATCCGGATGGCGGACCATCATCGGCACGCCCAGGTTCTCGGCATAGATGAAGGGTCCCTTCTGCCGCTGCCCGTGGGATCCAGCCATCTCGCCATGGTCGGCTGTGAAGATCACGACCGTGCTGTCGGCAAGGCCGGCGGCCTCCAGGGCGTCGAGCACGACGCCGAGATGGCGATCCACGTCGCGCAGACAATCGGCGTAGTAGTTCACATAGGTCAGCCAGCCGTCCCGATCGTCATCATCGATGACGCCCAGGAACAGGTCGTCGTCCTCGCGGAACACCTTGTGGCACTCGATGCGGTTGGGGTCTTCCAGGCGGAAATTCGCCGGTAGCCCTACGCGCGGACCATCGCCGTACGGCGCAACGCCGGGTGAGGGCATCATCATCGGGTTGAAACGATATTGGGCCCGCGTCTGATTCATCCGACCGGTGGCGTCGAAAAACATGATGTCGTGCGGATTGAGGAAGTTGACCGTGAGCAGCCAGGGCGCGTCGGCTCCCTTTCCCTTGTCCATCAGCCAGCGGGCGGCGTCGGTGGCGATCTCGGGGTCGTGCAGGAAGCCGTCATGCCCGAGGCCGACCGCTTCGGGGCCCTGCTGGTAGTCGTCGAACCCGAAGGCCTGCAGTCCGCGGGAATAGTCGCCCGTGGCGTCGGGCGCGATGTGCGAGAGATGCCACTTGCCCTTGTAGGCGGTGTGGTAGCCGGCGTGCTTGAACAGCTTGCCTAGGGTGGTGATCCCTTCGTCGAGGCTGTTGGTCCATGGGGGCAGACCTGGGTTGTCGATGATCCGGGTCTTCTGGATATGCTGGCCCGTGTAAAGGACGGACCGCGACGGCCCGCAGGGCACCGAATTCACCGTCCAGTTCTCGAAGTGGGTCGCGCGCTCCAGCAGCCGTTCGTGATGCCGCAGCCCAAGCTGGCCTGGATACTTCCGCCAGGGTTGCTCCTGGTCGGTGGTGATCAGGAGGACGTTCAGCGGGCGTGTCCTGGCCTTGGCGCTCATCGCGGTTTCGCTATCCCAATCGCAGCCGTCCCTGATGGCGGCCTTTCGATTGGCGTATCGGCGGACGAAATAATGGTCAATTATCTTTTCAATGATTTTTGCTTGGCTACCGGGGTGAAGCGTCCCTCGTCGCTAGGCTCGGCTGTGGAGGGATGATAGGAGGCGGCGATGGCAGGGGAAACGCGAGCTTCCGACCGAGAGCAGGCGATCGCCGCCCGCGGCCTGCTCATGATCAATCTGGTGTCGGCGGTCTACTGGTTCGACGAGGCCTTGCAGGCCGGTCTCGACGCCCGCGGCTGGTCGTCGGTGACTCGCTCCCAGTCCCTGATCCTCGCCAATCTCGCCACTGGCGTGAATCGAGCGGTTAATCTGGCGCGAAACCTTGGTGTCAGCCGGCAGGCGATGAGCCAGATGCTGGCCGAGATGGAGGAGCGGGGGCTGATCACCGTCGCGCCTGACCCCAATGACAAGCGCGCTCGCGTGGTGAGCTTCAGCGCGCAGTCGGCGGGTGTCCGCGATGATGCGATCATGATCTTGAAGGTGTTGGAAGCGACCCTCGCCACTCGTATCGGCGCCCAGCGCTTCGATGCGCTGAAGGACGCCGTCGCAGCCGATTGGGGAGCCTCGCCGGTGGAGATCGTAGCGGCGGCGGCGGGCGCTCCGCTACCCCCGCGAAAGCCGCGCGGCCGGCCCCGGAAGGTCCCGCCCGCCGACTAGAACGGCTTCACGACTGCAAGAAAGAACACCAGCGGCACGAAGGTCAGCACGATCTTCTCGGTGACCACGAAGAACTTCCAGTGGAAGGCGATCTGCCGCTCGTAGCGGTCCTGGTCGGAAGCCGCCTTGCGGCCGCCGAAGTGCGAGATGTGGTAGTCCACGACCTCCATCGGGATGAAGAGCAGGACTACGATGGCGAGTTTGGCCGTCAGCCAGGTCACCTGATCAAGCGGCCAGCCGTTCAGCCAGACCATGGCGACGCCGGTGAACAGGATGAAGGGGAACGCGATGTGCTCCAGCACCACGCCCCGATCAAAGGCGCGGATCATGAGGTCTCTGCGCTTCACCAGTTCGGGCGCAGAGCGGTTCGCCATCCAGGCCCGGAACGCAGGAGCGACATAATATCGATAGGCCACGGCCGTGCTGAACGCCCACATCGCCACGAAGATCAGGTGGACCCATTTGAATACGAGGTAGTAGGGCGCGAGGGCGTCGTGCAGGGCGGCCATGGCGTCGTTTGCTCCGAGTGCGCTTCTGCGCGTCGACAGCAGGTTCGTCGCATCGAATTTGTATGTCAATTATTGGAACAATAATTTTGCCGCGACGATATTCGCGAGGTTTCGCTTTGTTGATCCCTGGCCGCATCTGATGCAAACCGGCCGCTGGTCGCATGGGAAGAGGAAGACATGGCCGACGAGGCCTCACCTGACGACATGCGGCTCCTGGCCATCGCGGTCGACGCGAACTTCTACCGCCAGGCTCACCACGACCTGACCTATGTCGAGCTCAACCCGCCGATGCACTATGGCGTGTCAGGCTGGCGGGAGGGGCGTGATCCGACGCCCTGGTTTTCGACTGAGGGCTATCTCGCGCTCAATCCCGACGTGGCCGAGGCCGGCGCCAATCCGTTCGTGCACTACCTGCGTCGCGGTTTCCGCGAGGGCCGCCCATTCGCTGCGTCGGAGCGAGCGGACGATTACTACGCCGTGCTGACCGGCCGCGCCGCTGCGCCGATCACGCCGGCCGAGCGGAACGCCGCGGCCGAGTTCTTCGATGAAGCCTTTTACTTGGCCATGAACCCTGACTTGGCCGCGGCTGGCCTGGATCCCTTGGATCATTTCCTGCGCCATGGCTGGCGCGAGGACCGTGATCCGAGCTTTGAATTTTCGGTCACCGACTATTTGGAGCTGAACCCCGACGTCGCCGCCAGCGGCGTCCATCCGTTCGTGCACTATGTGACGACCGGCCGGCGCGAGGGGCGGCCGGTGAAGATCGATCTCGGCTTTCGCCAGGCCGCGCTTGCCCGGGTGCAGAGTTTCGAGGAGCGGATCGCCAACTCCGGGCGCTGGGCGCAGCCGGTGGAGGCCTTGCCGGCGGACGTCCTGGCCGCTGCGCTGGCCGCCTCGCCGGCCCTAGGGCTGCATCTGACGTTCAGCCAAGACGACTACAGCCGATCGGTCGGCGGCTCGCAGCTTTGCGTGCAGCGGGAGTCCGCCGAATTTGCGCGGCTGGGCCTCAATCATCTGCACGTCCATCCGGCCAACGGATGGCCTACCGTCCGCCGCGGCGCGACACGCACGCCGATGGGCGTGCTGTTGAACGGGGAGAGCGTCGGCGTCTTCGCGCCATCGGAGATCGCCGCCGCCCTCCGCGCCTTTGCCGCTGAAGGGCCTCGCAGCTTTGCGATCCACCAGATGCTCGGTCATTCCAGTCGAGACGTCGTCGACATCGTTCGCGCCGCTGGGATGAACGCCGGCTATTTCTGGCTGCACGACATGGGCGCGCTGTGCGCCGGCGTGCATCTGATGCGCAACGACATCGAGAACTGCGGGGCGCCGCCCCAAGGCAGTCCGGCCTGCGGCATCTGCGTGTACGGTCCTGCCCGCGCGGCTCATGTGAGAGAGCACGAGCTGCTCTTCGCACGGCTGGACCTGACGGTGGCTTCCCCCTCCCAGGTAGCGCTGCAAACCTGGCTGGACGGCGCAGACCTGGGCGCACGCGATACGGTGGTCCTGCCGCACGCGGCCCTTATCCCGTCGGAGGCGGCGCAGCATCCAGGCGAAGGACCCTTTAGGATCGCGTTTCCGGGGACGCCGTCGATTCATAAGGGGTGGCCGATTTTCAGCCGGCTGGCGAACCGCTTCGCCGCCGATCCCCGCTACGAGTTCATCCACCTGGCGAGCAAGCCTGCGGCAGGATCGATGGCCCGGCACTACCCCGTTGCGGTGACCGCCGCCGAGCCCCTGGCCATGCGCCAGGCCATGGTCGATCTCGCGGTGGATGTCGCCTTGGTCTGGTCACTGTGCCTGGAGACCTTCTCATTCGCCGCCTACGAGGCCGCCGCCGCCGGCGCGGCCGTGGTCACCGGCCCCGACAGCGGAAACGTCGCCGCCTTCGCGGCCGAGGACGATCATGGGCTGGTGCTCGGGGACGAGCGGGAACTGGAAGCCATGTTCGAGAGCGGCGAGATCCTGCGGCTGGCGAGGGTCAATCGCAGGCCTCACATGTTCGACCTGCAGTTCAGCAAGCTCACCGCGGAGCTGGTGAGCGCGTGAAGGTTCTCTGCTTTTCCAGCTTTACTTACGCCTATCTGGATCGCGCGCGGGTGCTGTTCGCCAGCCTTCGGCGCTTCCATCCGGATTGGGAACTGGTCGCCCTCATCACCGACCTGCCGCCAGCGGGCTTTCAATTGCGGATCGAGGACGAGCCCTTCGACCGCCTAGTGCATCCGGACGCCCTGATCGCGGATTTCAAGGCTTGGCTCTTCAAGCACGACGTGGTCGAGGCCTGCACCGCGGTGAAGGGCCCCTTCCTGCTCGACGCCTGCAGTTCCGGCGCTGACGTTGTCATCTATCTCGACCCGGACACGGCGCTGTTCTCCGACCTGTCGCCCCTGGTGGAGCGGCTTGAGCGTGACGAGATCCTGCTCACCCCGCACCTGCTCAGCCCGAACACCGACCGCCAGGCCATCCTCGACAACGATCTCTCGGCTTCTCGGACAGGCATCTTCAATCTTGGGTTCGCCGCCATCCGCACGCGCGGAGAGGGCGCGCGCTTCGCCAGGTGGTGGAACGATCGTCTGCTGGATTTCTGCTACGACGACATCCCCGCAGGGCTGTTCGTGGACCAGAAGTGGTGCGACCACGTTCCGGCGCTCTTCGAGAATGTCGGCATCGTCCGCGACCCCGGCTATAATGTCGCGAGTTGGAACCTCAGCCAGCGCAGGGTGGCGATCGGCCGGGACGGCGCGATCCGCGTCAACGGCGCGCCGCTCCGCTTCTGGCACTTCACCAAGCTCGGCCCGACGGGCGATGCGATGACACGCCGCTATGCCGGTGACGACCACGCGGTCTTCGAGATCTGGCGGTGGTATCGCGAGCAGGTGGAGAAGTCCGGGGACGCCCTGATCGCACCGCGCTACTGGGCTTACGGCGCCTATGACAACGATCGGCCGATCGCCCGCGCCCACCGGCTGATCTGGCGAGAGCGGCCCGACCTGCGGGAAAGGTTCGTCGATCCGTTCGTCACCGCGGGCGGCGGCTATCTTGGATGGCTGGCCGAAGAGGGTCTCGCCGAGCCGGCTTGACAGCCTGGGCGGTCCGCCTGACACCCAGCGGCGGATCAGGGTCCTTTGAGGGCCCCAGAAGGGACGCAGCCGAACTTGCCTGAAGCACTGATCGACAAGGTCGAGGCGCTCTCGCGCCAGTGCGAGACCCTCCGCGCCGCAAGCCAGCAGACCGCCGTCGAGGGCGGCCTTTCTCAGGCACGGCTCGGAACGGCCCTCGCCGCGTCGCTGACGGCGCGTGCAGCGCTCGAGGTCCAGGCCCGCGACCTTGCGCTGGACGGCTATCGCGCGAGCGCCTTGGCCCGGCAAGGTGCGCAGGCCGCCGCCGTCGATCGTCGCCTGGATGGCCGGCTGGACCGGCTGCGCTCGTTTGGACGAGCTTTGGTCATCGAGCGTTCGGGCCTGTGGACCGGCGAGGAAGCTGGGCGGCTTTCGCGCCTGCGGGCGATCGCGGCCTACACGCGGCGCGGCGGCGATCCTGCCGTCCAGCCCAAGGCGCTCTTCGATCAGGCTTGGTACCTGGCTCAGCGCCCGGACATCGTCGGCGCCCGGATCAGTCCGCTGGTCCATTACCTCCTGCGAGGGGCGGGCGAGGGCGTCGATCCGCATCCGCTGTTCCGCACGGCGTTCTACGCTGAACGAAACGGCGAGGTGCTGCGCGCCGGCGAGACGCCGCTCGAACACTATGTGCGCGTCGGCGCCGCGGAGGGCCGGGCCCCGCATCCGCTTTTCGATGTGGGACATTATGCGCGCCAGGCGCCCGATCTCATCGCCTCGGGCCAGAACCCGGTCAGCCACTATCAGCAGGTCGGGATTGCGGCGGGGGCGAGTCCTCACAGGTTGTTCGATCCGCAGTTCTACGCCGCCGAACTTCGGCGGGCGCAGTTGGAAGCGCCGGCATCGCTGATCCATTATCTCGCCGAAGGCTCTTTCCTGGGGCTCAAGC
>JAEXKM010000048.1 GCA_023445705.1 Pseudomonadota bacterium | reverse complement strand
CGCCCCGTCGCTGCGTAGCACCTAGAGGACGCTGACGCGTCCGAGGTCCCTTGACCTTACCATCATGGGAATCTCTATCTGAGCTGGGCATCGCCGTTCAGGAGCCGACCGTGCCCGAAACAATCCTTCGCCCCATCGACATTCCGGTGCTCGGCATGACCTGCGCCAGCTGCGTCGGCCGTGTCGAGAAGGCGATCGCCGCCGTGCCGGGGGTGGCCGCCGCATCCGTCAATCTAGCGTCCGAGCGCGCGCACGTGGAGCTCACGTCAGACGGGCAGACCGCGGCCGTCATCGAAGCCATTCGCAAGGTCGGCTATGAGCCGCTCGTGCGGCGGATCGAGCTCACCGTCGCCGGCATGACCTGCGCCAGCTGCGTCGGCCGAGTGGAGCGAGCTCTGCGGGCGACGCCCGGCGTCATCTCTGCCCAGGTGAACCTCGCGACCGAACGGGCTCAGGTGCAGGTGCTGGACGGGACCGACATCGGCGCGCTCACCGCCGCGGTTGCTAAGGCCGGGTACGACGCGCGACCCACGGCGGAGGCCACACCGGAGCTCGCCGATCGTGAGCGCGAGGCGCGCGAAGGCGAGATCCGAGGGCTCAAGCGCAACGTCATCACCGCCGCCACCGCAACGGCGCCGCTGTTCCTTGTCGAGATGGGCCGCCACTTCGTCCCCGGCGTCCACCACTGGCTGGCGGGCGCGATCGGAGAACAGCCCTGGCGGTTGGCGAGCTTCGCCCTCGCGGCGTTCGTGCTGTTCGGTCCAGGCCTGCGCTTCTACCGCAAGGGCGTGCCAAACCTGGTTCGTCGCACCCCCGACATGAACTCCCTGGTGGTGCTGGGGGCGAGCGCCGCCTTCCTCTATTCGGTGGTGGCGACCTTCGCGCCCGGCCTGCTGCCAGCGGGCGCGGATCACATCTACTACGAGGCCGCCGCCGTCATCGTGACATTGATCCTGGTGGGCCGGCTGTTCGAGGCCCAGGCCAAGGGGCGCACCAGCGCGGCCATCAAGCGGCTGATGACCCTGCAGGCCAAGACGGCGCGCGTTGAGCGGGAGGGCGTGGCGCTCGAGGTGCCGATCGGCGAGGTCCGCGTCGGCGACGTCGTCCTCGTCCGTCCCGGCGAGCGAATCCCCGTCGATGGAGAGGTGGTGGGCGGCGGCTCCTTCGTGGATGAGTCGATGATCACGGGTGAGCCGATCCCGGTGGAGAAGGCCGCCGGCGCTGCGGTCGTCGGCGGCACCGTCAACAAGACCGGCGCCATCCGCTTCCGCGCCACCAAGGTCGGCGCCGCGACCATGCTGTCCCAGATCGTCCGCATGGTGGAGGCCGCGCAGGGCGCCAAGCTGCCCATCCAGGCGCTGGTCGATCAGGTCACGTCCTGGTTCGTGCCGGCCGTCATCGGAATCGCCACGCTTACCTTCGCGGTCTGGCTGCTGTTCGGCGCCTCGCCCGCTTTGAGCTTTGCGCTCGTCAACGCCGTCGCCGTCCTGATCATCGCCTGCCCCTGCGCCATGGGCTTGGCCACGCCCACCTCGATCATGGTTGGCACGGGCAAGGCGGCTGAGCTCGGGATCCTGTTCCGGCGCGGCGAAGCCCTGCAGAGCCTGCGCGACGTCCAGGTGGTGGCCTTCGACAAGACCGGCACCCTGACGCTGGGCCGCCCTGCCCTGACCGATCTTCAGGCGGCGCACGGACGGGATGAAGCGGAGGTCTTGCGCCTGATCGCCGCCGTTGAGGCCTCGTCGGAGCATCCTGTTGCGCAGGCGGTCGTCGACGCAGCCGAGTCCCGCGAACTCAGCATCCCGCCGGCGGAGGATTTCCAGAGCATCCCCGGCTTCGGCGTGGCGGCGCAGGTGGAGGGCCGCACCGTCGAAGTGGGCGCCGACCGGTACATGACCCGGCTTGGCATCTCGGTCGCCGCCTTGTCCGCGGAGGCTGAGCGCTTGGCGCGCGAGGCCAAGACCCCGCTCTACGCTGCCGTCGACGGCGAACTGGTGGCGATCGTCGCCGTCGCGGACCCTGTCAAGCAGACGACCGCGTCAGCGCTGCAAGCCTTGCACGCGCAGGGCCTGAAGGTGGTGATGATCACCGGCGACAACGCTCGGACGGCCAACGCCGTCGCTGAGCAGCTCGGACTCGACGACGTCGTGGCCGAGGTGCTGCCGGACGGCAAGGTCGCGGCGGTTCGTGATCTGCAGGCCCGTTTCGGCCGCCTGGCCTTCGTGGGCGACGGGGTCAACGACGCCCCGGCGCTCGCCGCGGCTGACGTCGGCATGGCCATGGGCGCCGGCACGGACATCGCCATCGAAAGCGCCGATGTGGTGTTGATGCGCAGCGACCTGCGGGGCGTGGCCACCGCGCTTGCGCTCAGCCGGGCCGTGCTGCGGAACATCCGCCAGAACCTCGCCTGGGCGTTCGGGTACAATGTGGTGCTGATCCCCGTCGCCGCCGGCGCGCTTTACCCCGCCTTCGGCCTGCTGCTGTCCCCGATGGTGGCCGCTGGCGCCATGGCGCTGTCCAGCGTCAGCGTCCTGACGAACGCGCTTCGCCTGCGGGCCTTTCGCGCCCCCGCCTTGCAAGGAGGACAGGCATGAACATCGGTCAGGCCTCGCGGGCCTCGGGCGTCACCACCAAGATGATCCGCTACTACGACGAGATCGGGCTGGTTCAGCCAGCGAGCCGGACGGACTCCAACTATCGCGAGTACGACGAGAAGCAGATCAATGAGCTGCGGTTCATCAAGCGCGCCCGCAGCCTCGGATTCTCCATGGAGGAGATCACCCAGCTGCTCTCGCTCTGGCGCGACCGGGGGCGACCCAGCCGAGAGGTGAAGGCGATCGCCGACCGCCACCTGGCCGACCTCGACGCCCGGATTGCGGAAATGCAGGGCATGGCGAGCACCCTCCGCCACCTGTCGCACTGTTGCGCTGGGGACGATCGCCCGGACTGCCCGATCCTTACGGACCTCACCGCCGGCGCGGAGCCCGGGCCCGCGTCGGCCAAGCGAAAACTTTCGCGGCGCTGAGCCTTCAGCGGACCTGCTCGTGGGTGAGGCTGCCCTCCGGCAACGGGCGAAGGATCTCGGCTTCCGGCTTCCTGAGGTCGAGCCAGTCGAGACCTTCGGCGCGCGGCAACACCACGATCTGCCGGTCGTGGTAAGGCGCGATGTCCGGGCCCGGCGAAGTCGTCAGCATCGCGAAAGCGCCTTCCTTCACCAGACCGGCGATCCAGAACCAGGGCTCGCCGGCCAGCGTGAACAGGTGCTTGTCCTTCAGCCGTTGCTTGGGGTCCCCGGGCTTGGTGAATTCGTAGAAACCGTCGGAGGGGATAAGACAGCGGTCGCTCTTGGCGAAGCTGCGCCCCTCCGACCGGAAGTTGAACACCGGCTTGCCGCTGGACGACTTCCAAGCCCAAGGCGTGACGCAGAGTTCGACCCCTTCCAAGCCGCCGCGGATGATCGGCGCTGTCTGGTTCGGCCGGATGTCCTCATAGGGCGGGTAGTTCGGCGATGCGTCCCGCGCAAAGCGAAGCGGAATCTTCAGCTGGCTAAACTCGTCCCGCAGGGTGTCGGGCGGCTGGGTGTATCGATAGTCGTTGCACATACCCATCGGAACGCTCGGAAGTGCGGGCGGTCGCGTCGGGGCGCGAGCCGGCGACGGCTCTTGTGGACGTCGCCCGAACGCCTAAGACCGAGGGCATCGCCGAGCGGGGGAATGGGTTTGAGCTGGGTCTATTACGCCCTGGCGGCGATCGCGGAGATCGCCGGCTGCTTCGCCTTCTGGGCCTGGCTGAAGCTCGACCGCTCGCCCCTCTGGCTCATTCCGGGCGTCGCCTCCCTGGCGCTGTTCGCCTACCTGCTGACCCGGGTGGACAGCGACGCCGCCGGGCGCGCCTACGCCGCCTATGGCGGGGTCTATATCGCCGCTGCGATCCTGTGGCTCTGGCTGGTGGAGCAGAAGGCGCCAGACCGGTGGGATCTGATCGGCGCCGCCGTCTGCCTGTCCGGCGCGGCGCTCATTCTGATGGGGCCGCGCAGCGCCTAGGCGCCTCAAGCTGTTCGCTCGTGCTCCATGGCCGCCGCGGCCAGTTCCGCTCCATGCGGCAGCCGCCCCTCGGATTTACGTTCGCTATAGCGGTCCACCAGGTATTCGGCGCGGTCGCGGGTCAGGAGCGTGAACTTGAAGAGCTCTTCCATCACATCCACGACCCGGTCGTAGTAGGCGGACGGCTTCATCCGGCCGTCCGGCTCGAACTCCTGGTAGGCCTTGGCCACCGACGACTGGTTCGGGATGGTGATCATCCGCATCCACCGGCCCAGCAGGCGAAGCGTGTTCACCGCGTTGAACGATTGCGAGCCGCCGCTGACCTGCATGACGGCCAACGTCCGCCCCTGCGTGGGGCGGACGCTGCCGACCTCCAGGGGAATCCAGTCGATCTGCGCCTTCATAATGCCGCTGATGGCGCCATGGCGCTCGGGGCTGCACCAGACCTGCCCCTCAGACCACATCGACAGCGCACGCAGTTCCTGCACCTTCGGGTGGTCCGGCGAAACGGCGTCGGGCAGCGGCAGGTCTCGCGGATCGAAGATGCGGGTCTCGGCGCCGAAGCGCTGCAGGATGCGCGCCGCCTCCTCCGTCAGCAGCCGGCTGTAGGACCGCTCACGAAGGGAGCCGTAGAGCAGCAGGATGCGAGGCGGATGCGTCGAGACCTTCGGTGGCTCGAGCTTGTCCAACGTGGGCCTATCGAGGAACTGCGGCTCCAGCGCGGGAAAGTCGGTCATCGGCAGGCCTCACATCGCGACTTCAATCTGTCGCATTGTTCCTATATCGTCGAAATATGGAAACCAAGTCGGCTGTCGCAAGCCTTGGCGCGCTCGCCCATGAGGGTCGGCTCTCGACCTTCCGCCTGCTGGTGCAGGCCGGCCCTGGCGGCCTCGCCGCGGGCGAAATCGCCCGCCGCCTAGGCGTATTGCCCAACACTCTTTCGGCGAGCCTCAACCTCCTCAGCCATGCGGGCCTGATCGGCTCGCGGCGCGAGGGCCGCTCGATCATCTACAGCGCCCGCTATGACGCCATGCGCGAGCTGCTGGCCTTCCTGATGGAAGACTGCTGCGGCGGCTCGCCCGAGATTTGCGCCCCCCTTGCCGCCATCGCCAGCCAGGCGTGTTCGGCGGAAGGCGCCTGCGCCTGACCGGAGACCAGCGAATGGACGACAAGATCTACAACGTCTTGTTCCTCTGCACCGGCAACTCCGCACGCTCGATCATGGCCGAAGCGATCATGAACAAGGAGGGGCGCGGGCGGTTCAGGGCCTACTCCGCAGGCTCCATGCCGACCGGGCGGGTCAACCCGCACGCGCGGCCGATCGTCGAGAGTCTCGGCTTCGACTTCGCCGCGTTCCGTTCCAAGAGTTGGGAGGAGTTCGCCACGCCGGACGCGCCGGCGCTCGATTTCGTCTTCACTGTCTGTGACAGCGCCGCGGGCGAAGTCTGCCCCGTTTGGCCAGGCCAGCCGATGACTGCGCATTGGGGCGTGCCCGATCCGGCCGCGGTGGAGGGCTCCGAAGCGGAAATCTCGGCGGCGTTCGGCGACACCTGCAGGATGCTAGGCAACCGCATCCGCATCTTCCTGAGCCTGCCCTTGGCCTCGGTCGACCGGATGTCTCTCCAGACCAAGCTGCGCGAGATCGGCGAAACGATCGACAAACCCCAGTCCGCCCAATGACCACCATAGAGCCGCCCGCCCCATCCGAAGCGCCTAAGGCCATGTCCCGCTTCGAGCGCTTCCTGACCCTCTGGGTCGCGCTCTGCATCGTGGCCGGCCTCGGCCTCGGCCACGTCTTCCCGCAAGTGTTCCAGGCGGTCGGCTCGGCCGAAATCGTCAAGGTGAACCTGCCAGTGGCCGTGCTCATTTGGCTGATGATCATTCCCATGCTGATGAAGGTCGACTTCGGCGCCATGCGCCAGGTCGGCCAACACTGGCGGGGCATCGGCGTGACCCTGTTCGTCAACTGGGCTGTGAAGCCCTTCTCGATGGCGGCGCTGGGCGCCTTCTTCATCGGCTACCTGTTCCGGCCGTACCTGCCGGCCGGGGAGATCAACAGCTACATCGCCGGTCTGATCCTGCTGGCCGCCGCGCCCTGCACTGCGATGGTGTTCGTCTGGAGCAACCTGACGCGCGGCGAGCCGCACTTCACGCTCAGCCAGGTGGCGGTGAACGACGCGATCATGGTTGTCGCCTTCGCGCCCATCGTCGGACTGCTGCTCGGCCTGTCCGCCATCACCGTCCCCTGGGAGACGCTGCTGCTCTCGGTCGGGCTCTACATCATCGTCCCCGTCGTCCTGGCGCAGCTCCTGCGGAGCGCGCTCCTCAAGCGCGGCGGCGAAGCCGAGCTGCAGCGCGTGCTCGGCCGGGTCGGTCCCGTCTCGCTCGCCGCCTTGCTGGCCACCCTGGTCCTGCTGTTCGGCTTCCAGGGCGAACAGATCCTCAGCCAGCCGGCGATCATCGCCATGCTGGCCGTGCCGATCCTGATCCAGGTCTACGCCAACTCGGCGATCGCCTACCTGCTCAACCGCCTCACCGGCGAAGCTCACTGCGTCGCCGGCCCATCCGCCCTGATCGGCGCCAGCAACTTCTTCGAACTCGCGGTCGCCGCCGCGATCAGCCTGTTCGGCTTCTCCTCCGGCGCGGCGCTCGCCACGGTCGTGGGCGTGCTAATCGAGGTGCCGGTGATGCTGACCATCGTCGCCATCGTGAACCGGTCCAAGGGCTGGTACGAGCGCGGCGTGGCCGTTCAACGGGTGGCGGCGCGCTGCGCCCCGCCGATCACGAGGTGAGCTGCATGTCCGACTTCCCGATCACCATCTTCCACAACCCGGCCTGCAGCACCTCCCGCAACACCGTCGCGATGGTCAAAGCCGCGGGCTACGAGCCGGAGATCGTCGAGTACCTGCAGGTTGGCTGGACGAAGCCGCAGCTGCGGGAGCTGCTCGCCGCCATGGGCGCCAAGCCACGCGAAATCCTACGCGAGAAGGGCACGCCGGCCGGCGAGCTCGGCCTGCTTGACCCGCACGTCAGCGACGATGCGGTCCTCGACGCTATGGTCGAGCACCCGATTCTGGTGAACCGCCCGATCGTCGTCACGCCGAAGGGGGCAAAGCTCAGCCGCCCATCCGAGGTGGTGCTGGACCTGCTCGATCGCAAACCGCAGAGCTTCACCAAGGAAGACGGCGAAGTGGTGGTGGTCACGCGCTAACCCGAAGCGGCGCCAAGGCTTGCGCTTTATCGCCGCCGGGATCATTTTCGCGTCGTCGAAAGGACCGCCCTCTGCGTCATTGGCCCACAGTGCTTGCGTTCGTCGCGGCGATGCTGCTCGCATTCGCCGGCGGGCCGACTTTGGCCAAGACCGCGGCCTGCGATCCCTGCCCGCCGGATTGTCCGATGATGGCGGGCGCCTCGGTGGACGGCGCCTATAAGCCGTCTCCGGGCCCCGCCGGGCAGACGGAGAAAGCACCTTGCGAGCGCAGCGTCCTCTGCCCCGCGGCGGTCGTTGTCGCGCCGGCGCCCCTGGCGCCGGTCGAAGGCCAGCAAAGCGCGACCCTGATCGCCGTCCGCTGGACCGACTCTCCGCCGGCGCCATCTCGCCCGCCTGACCGAAGTCTAAGACCGCCCATCCACGCCTGATCCCCTGATCCCGGCTCGCCCGTGCGAGCCGTCGCAGGCGCATGCGCGCCGTTCCAGGAGATCAGAGCATGTCAGCTCGAAGAAGTTGGTTGGCCATCCTGGCCGCCGCCTGTGTCACGACCCCTGCTGTTGCGGGGCCCCTGACCTACGAAGAGGCGCTCGCGCGAGCGCGCCAGACCGCTCCTGCACTTGCCGCCGCGGACCTCAAGGCGCGGGCGGCTCGGAGCAGCGCGGTCGCGGCGGGACGTCTGCCGGATCCTCAGCTGAGGTTCGGCGTCGAAAATTACCCGATCTCCGGCCCCATGGCGGGCCGGTTCGGCGCCGACGAGATGACCATGGCGACGGTCGGCGTCATGCAGGAGTTCCCGAACGCCGGGCGGCGGCGCGCGGAGGCGGCGGGCGCCCGCGCCGATGTCGCCATGGCGGAAGCTCAACGGGCGGTCACGACGCGTGAGGTCCAGCTCGGCGCGGCGCTGGCTTGGATCGATCTGCACTACGCCCAGAGCCGCCTCACGGCCTTGGATGCGATCTTGCGGCAGATCGAGCCGATCTGGCGTTCGGCCCCGGCGGGCGTGGCGTCAGGCGCGGACCGTCCGGCGATGGCGCTCGCTCCGATCCGCGCGCGAGCCGCCTTGCAGGACCAGCGCGATGGGCTCGCGGCCGCCGCCGAGCGGGCGAAGGCCGAGCTGTCACGCTGGACCGGCGACCCGGACCCAGCCGTCGCCGGACCGCCGCCCTCGCTCGACATCGAGCCGGCGAGTCTGCGGGCCGGCCTTGAGGCGCATTCCACCCTGCGGGCCTACGACTCGGCGCGATCGAGGGCGCAAGCCGATGTGGACGCCGCGCGGGCGGCAAAGCGCCCGGACTTTGCGCTGGAGGCGAGCTACGGGCGCCGGGACCCGATGTTCGGCGACATGGTTTCGGCCGGTGTGACGGTGCGGCTGCCCCTCTTCGCGGGTCAGCGGCAGGATCCGCTGATCGCCGCGCGGCGCGCCGATGCGGCTCGCGTGGATGCGGAGGCGGAAGTCGCGCGCCGCAGCCTGCGCGCCGGGCTCGACGGAGATCTCGCCGACCACCTGATGCACCATGAACATTGGATGCGGTCCAAGGATGTCGTTCTGCCCGCGGCGCAGCGGCAAGCTGATCTGGAGACCGCCAGCTACGGCGCCGGGCGCGCGGGGCTCGGCGACGTCCTGCAGGCGTTCACGGAGTTGGCCGAAGCCCGGCTCACCCTGCTCGAACGCGAGGCGGCGGTGGCCCGCGACGCGGTGCGCATCACCCTCACCTATGGAGCCGACGCGCCATGAGCATCCCCATCACGCGCGCGCAGCTGGCGGCCGGGGGCATGATCCTGCTCCTGCTGGGCGGCGCCGGCGGCTACGGTCTCTCGAAGCTGAGCTCATCCGACAAGCCGGCGCCGGCCCCAACCAGCGCCGGCCGCCAGGTGCTCTATTGGTACGACCCGATGGTCCCCAGCCAACGGTTCGACAAGCCGGGCAAATCCCCGTTTATGGACATGCAGCTGGTGCCCAAGTACGCCGACGAGGCGGGGGCGGACGCCGGTGTGCAGATCGATCCGGCGAGGGTCCAGAGCCTCGGCGTACGTCTGGCGACAGCCGAACCGGGGCGCCTGCCTAGCGAGATCACCGCCCCGGGGGTCATTGACTTCAACGGGCGCGACCTCGTGGTGGTCCAGGCGCGGGCCGGCGGCTTCGTGCAGCGTGTCTATGCGCGTGCGCCCGGCGACATCATCGCCGCGGGCGCGCCGCTCGCCGACGTGCTCACGCCGGAGTGGGGCGGCGCCCAGACGGAGTTTCTGGCCGTCCGCCGCACCGGCGATCCGGCCTTGATCGCGGCCGCGCGCCAACGCCTGGCGCTGCTCGGGATGTCGCCCAGCCTGATCGCCTCAGTCGAACGCAGTGGTCGGCCGCAGACGGTCGTCCGCATAACAGCGCCGGGGGGCGGCGTGATCCGAACGCTGAGTGTGCGGAATGGGATGACGGTGAGCCAGGGCCAGACGCTCGCTGAGATCAGCGGGCTGGGCAGCGTCTGGTTCAACGTTTCGGTGCCGGAAGCCATGGCCAGCCAAGTCCGCCCCGGACAGGCCGTGACGGTCACGCTCACCGCCTTCCCGGGCGAGCAGTTCGCCGGGCGTGTCTCAGCCATCCTGCCGGAAGCTGCCGCCGAGAGCCGCACCCTGACCGCGCGGGTGGAACTGCCGAACCGCGGCGGGCGCCTGCGGCCGGGCATGTACGGACAGGCCCGGTTCGCAGGCGCCGCCTCGCCCGCGCTGCTTGTCCCCTCCGAGGCGGTGATCCGGACGGGGCGCCGCGCACTCGTCATGCTGGCCGAGCCTGGGGGACGATTCCGGCCGGCCGAGGTGCAGGTCGGCCGCGAGGCGGGAGACCGGACTGAGATTCTGGCAGGTCTCCACGCGGGCGAACAGGTGGTCGCCTCCGGCCAGTTCCTGCTCGACTCTGAGGCGAGCCTTGCCGGCGTGCAGGCGCGGCCGATCCAGTCGACGTCACCGGCAGCAGCCTCACCCACGGCCTACGAGACGACCGGACGGATCGAGCGGCTGCAGGGCCGGTCAATCACGCTCAGCCACCAGCCGGTCCCGGCCTTGCAATGGCCGGCGATGACCATGAGCTTCACCCTCGCCGACCCGAAGCTGGCCAAGGGTCTGAAGACCGGAGATCAGGTGCGCTTCGCCTTCGACCAGGCCGGCGGCGTGCCCACCGTGCGGCGGGTCGCGAAGCTGGATCCTGCGCGATGATCGCCGCCCTCATCCGCGCCTCCGTCCGGGCACGGTTCTTCGTGCTGATCGCGGCCGCCGGCCTGTTGCTGGCCGGGCTTTGGGCGGTCCGCACCACGGCGGTCGACGCGCTGCCTGACCTCTCCGACGTCCAGGTGGTGATCCGCACCAGCTACCCGGGACAGGCGCCTCAGCTCGTCGAGAACCAGGTCACCTATCCGCTCGCCACCACCATGCTCTCGGTCCCCGGAGCCAAGACGGTGCGGGGCTACTCCTTCTTCGGCGACAGCTTCGTCTATGTGCTGTTCGAAGACGGGACCGACCTCTACTGGGCGCGGTCGCGGGTGCTGGAATATCTCAACCAGGCGCAGGGGCGGCTCCCCGCGTCCGCCAAGCCGGCGCTTGGACCCGACGCCACGGGCGTCGGCTGGATCTACGAATATGCCCTGGTCGATCGCAGCGGGCGACACGACCTCTCCCAGCTTCGCAGCCTACAGGACTGGTTCCTGCGCTATGAGCTGAAGAGCCTGCCCGGCGTCGCCGAGGTGGCGAGCGTCGGCGGGATGGTTCGCCAGTATCAGGTGGTCGTCGACCCGACCAAGCTCGCGGCATACGGCGTCACCCACGCCGAGGTTGTGGGCGCGCTGCGCAACGCCAACCAGGAAGCCGGCGGTTCGGTCCTCGAGCTGGGCGAGGCCGAATACATGGTCCGCTCAGGCGGCTACCTGGCGAGCCTCGACGACTTCCGCGCGGTGCCCTTGCGTGCGGCGGCGGGCGGCGTGCCGGTGCGCCTCGGGGACGTCGCCACGGTACAGGTTGGCCCGGAGATGCGCCGCGGCATCGCCGAGCTGAATGGTCAAGGCGAGGTGGCGGGCGGGGTGGTAGTCCTGCGGTCCGGGAAGAACGCCCGCGAGACCATCGGGGCGGTGAAGTCGAAGCTCGCCGAGCTGAAGGGCAGCCTGCCGGCTGGCGTGGAGGTCGTGACGACCTACGACCGGTCGCAGCTGATCGACCGGGCGATCGCCAACCTGACGCAGAAGCTAGTCGAGGAGTTCATCGTCGTCGCGATCGTCTGCGGCCTCTTCCTCTGGCACGCGCGCTCGGCGCTGGTGGCGATCCTCACCCTACCGCTCGGCGTGCTGGCGGCATTCCTGGTCATGCGCGGCCAGGGCGTGAACGCGAACATCATGTCGCTGGGCGGCATCGCCATCGCCATCGGCGCCATGGTCGACGCCGCCGTGGTGATGATAGAGAACGCGCACAAGCACCTCGAGCGATGGGCGCATGACCATCCGGGCCAGCCCCTCCGCGGCGAGGCCCGGTGGAAGGTGGTGACCGAGGCGGCCGCAGAGGTCGGGCCGGCCCTGTTCTTCAGCCTGGTGATCATCACGCTGTCCTTCGTGCCGGTGTTCACACTTCAGGCGCAGGAAGGCCGGCTCTTCGCGCCGCTGGCTTTCACGAAGACCTACGCCATGGCGGCCGCCGCGATCCTGTCGGTGACCCTCGTGCCGGTGCTGATGGGCTACCTGATCCGCGGTCGCATTCCCGCCGAGCAGGACAATCCGCTCAACCGGGCGCTGACCCGGGCCTACCGGCCGGCGCTCGACTGGGTCCTGCGGCGCCCTAGGACCACGCTGGTGCTGGCGGCCTTGGCCTTCACCACGACGGCCTGGCCGCTCAGCCGCCTGGGCGGCGAGTTCCTGCCGTCGATGGATGAGGGCGACCTGCTCTACATGCCCTCAGCCCTCCCCGGGATTTCCGCCGGCAAGGCCGCCGAGCTGCTGCAACAGACGGACCGGCTGATCCTCACGGTGCCTGAGGTGAAGACCGTGTTCGGCAAGGCCGGACGGGCGGAGACCGCCACCGATCCCGCCCCGCTGGAGATGTTCGAGACCACCATCCAGTTCAAGCCACGCGACCAATGGCGGGCGGGCATGACGCCTGAGAAGCTGGTCGAAGAACTCGACCGGACCGTGAAAGTCCCCGGTCTCGCCAATGTCTGGGTGCCGCCGATCCGCAACCGGATCGACATGCTGGCGACCGGGGTGAAGAGCCCGATCGGGGTGAAGGTCTCTGGCCCAAACCTCGCCGAACTCGACCGCATCGCCGGCCGCATCGAAGCGGTCGCCAAGACCGTGCCGGGGGTGAGCTCCGCCCTCGCCGAGCGCTTGACCGGCGGACGCTACGTCGATGTCGACATCGACCGCGCCGCCGCCGCGCGCTTCGGGCTCAACATCAGCGACGTGCAGGCCATCGTGTCTGGCGCAATCGGCGGCGAGACCGTCGGCGAGACGGTGGAAGGCCTCGCCCGCTATCCGATCAGCGTGCGCTACCCGCGCGAGCTGCGTGACAGCCTGGAAGGCCTGCGCTCCCTGCCGATCGTCACGCCGGCCGGGCAGCAGATCACGCTCGGAACCGTCGCCCATGTGCAGATCGCCGACGGCCCGCCGATGCTGAAGACGGAGAACGGCCGCCCCTCAACCTGGGTCTATGTGGACGTGCGTGGACGCGATCTCGCCTCAGTGGTCGGCGACCTGCAGAGGGCCGTCGCCCGGGACGTGAAGCTCACGCCGGGGGTCAGCGTCGCCTACTCGGGCCAGTTCGAGTACCTGCAGCGGGCGGCCGATCGGCTGAAGATCGTCGTGCCGGCGACCTTGGCGATCATCTTCCTGCTGCTCTACGTGACCTTTGGCCGCTTGGACGAAGCGGCGCTGATCATGGCCACGCTGCCGTTCGCGCTTACTGGCGGGATTTGGGCGCTTTATCTGCTCGGCTTTCACCAGTCGGTGGCGACGGGGGTGGGCTTCATCGCCCTGGCCGGCGTCTCCGCTGAGTTCGGCGTGGTGATGCTGATCTACCTGAAGCACGCCCTACAGGAGCGTGGTCCCGATCCCACGCCCAGCCAGGTCGGCGAGGCGGTGCGCGAGGGCGCTCTGCTTCGAGTGCGGCCGAAGGCGATGACCGTAGCGGTCATCCTGGCGGGTCTTCTTCCAATCCTGATCGGCCACGGCGCCGGTTCGGAGGTCATGGGCCGCATCGCCGCGCCCATGGTCGGCGGCATGCTCACCGCCCCCTTGCTTTCCATGCTCGTGATCCCGGCAGGGTACCTCCTGCTGCGGCGTCGGCGCACGGATCCCTCAGCTTCAGCTTCAAACCCCAAAGGAGACCTCCAATGAAGCGCGCCTATCTCACCGCCGCCGTCGTCAGCGCCGTCGTCGCTCTGGCCGCCTGCGGCCAAAAGACCGAGACCCAGGCGGAAGCCCCGACGGCCCCGGCCGAACCTGCCGCGGCGCCCGCCGCCACCGACAGCATGGCGGGCATCAACATGGCTTCGGCCGAGGCCGCCAAGACCGCCAAGGGGACCGGGACCGTCACCGCCGTGGATGCGGCGAGCGGCGCCATCACCATCGACCACGGGCCGATCCCGGAGGCCAACTGGCCGGCCATGACCATGGCCTTCAAGGCTGCGCCGGCCCTGACCCAAGGGCTCAAGGCCGGCGACAAGGTCGCCTTCGACTTGAAGCTCGAGAACGGCGGCGGCGAAGTCACCGCGATCCAGAAGCAGTAGGCGCCGCGCCTGTCGGACCACGGGGGATGGCTCAAGCTCAGCGCACCTGGGGGTGAGCCATCCCATCTGCGGCTGCGATGGCCCAGCGCCTGCCTTGGTGCGCGGATTGCGCCGTCACACCAGGTCTCGGGCAATCTCGATCAGGGTCCAGGCATAGGCCCCCACGGTCGGTATCGCAGTCGTGGCGACCCCGAAGGCGCGTCCACCAGCGCCTTGCGGGTAGCCGTGCAAGAAGGTCACGCGGCCGAGGCCAAAGAGGGCTACGGCGCACGCAATATAGGCGAGCGGCGCCTCGCCGGAGGTTGTGGCGAGCGCCAGATGGCCAACCACCGCAATGAAGGCCTGCTCTAGGGTGTTCTGCAGAAAGGCTGCTGGGACGGCGAGGCGGGCGCTCGGCTGGCTGTACGCGGAACCGGCGTTGTCCTCGACGGAGGTGAACCGCACCTTCGCCACCATGCGCACGCCCAGAACGATCCACAGCGCGATCAGGAGGTCGGCTTTCAGCGCAAACGCGAGGCGCTCGGCGAGGTCCTGCGGAAAGGCGAGGCGTCGGGGGAGCGCCACGCAGGCGAGCGCCAGGGTTGATCCGCAGACGGCGAAGGCTAGGAGCGCTCCAAGTTTCACGGTGCGCTGTTCCTTTGGCAGATCAACCCTTGGCCGCGTGGGCGGCTTGGTCACTGCGGTGACCTCTTCGTGCGGGCCCAAAGCCGATAGGTGTCCCCGAAGATCTCAGGGTGATCGAGCTCATGGCGATGCAAGGCGCGAAGATCACGCAAGGCGCCCGAGCGGGAGTTCTGCGCCAAGTATCGCGTCCGGTCGGCGGTATGGCCGAACTGGACGCCGAGGAAC
Organism: Pseudomonadota bacterium; assembly: GCA_023445705.1. Lineage (GTDB taxonomy): Bacteria > Pseudomonadota > Alphaproteobacteria > Caulobacterales > Caulobacteraceae > Phenylobacterium. The sequence goes on along the minus strand of JAEXKM010000048.1, from coordinate 11,769 downwards.
TCGAGACCCGCCACCCCGAACATCTCCCCGATCTGAGGCAGGGTGAAACGGTGCTCGTTCACGTGGAACAGGAGGTCACGACAGTCTGAAAGGGTCCAGAAGTCAGACGCGGGGCTCATTACGGCCTCCAGCGCGGGTGGCGCACCATCGAGCATCAGGGAACGGCGGAGCGCCCGGATGCCATCCGCGTCGTCGCGATATCCGGCGCGCGCAATGTGGGCGCGCGCTTCGATGACCGCACGTCGACCGATTTCGCTGTAGAGGCCAACGAAGAGGAGCCCAGATGAGCTCAGCAGCCCGGCAAGATTCCGCAGCCCCTGCGCCGGATCCTCCATGTGATGGAGCACGCCGAAGCTGTCGATCAGGTCAAAACGTTCCTCCAAGGCCGCTAGGTCCAGGATGTCCGCCTGCAGGTGTTCCACGTCGGTGAGCCTGTACTCCCGAGCCTTGCGCATGGCGTAGCCGAGACTGGCGGCGCTGAGGTCCACCGCCAGGATGGAGGCCCCGCGATAGGTCGTCGCGACCCGCATGGTCTCCAACCCGGTGCCGCAGCCGGCGATCAACACGCGGGGGCGGGCAAAATCGGGAATGTCGCCGGCTGGCAGGTCAGGCAGGGCGTTCTGGACAGCCCTTCGGAAGGGCAGCGGCTCGCCGAGGCTGCAGCGCGTCCAGCGCGGGTAAGGGTTCTGCTCGTACTGTTGCTGGACGGCCTGCGAGACGGCGTCCGTGGGAGGCTTGAGGAGGGGCAGTCGGTCGCGCAGCTCGGCTTCCTCGTCCGGCTCACTGAGCTGCTCGCGAAGGAGGTCGGCGAGAAACGGCAGGGCGGCGCCCCGGAGCCGCGCAGCGAGCGGGGTTGCGGCGAGCGGACGATAGGCGGCGACGATCGCGATCTTGGTGAGATCGCCCGGCTGCTGTCCGAGGTCCTCGCGGTCGAGGGCCATGATCAGGCTGGCCACGCGAGCCTGCTCGGCCGGCGCCGCGAATAGGACGTACTCGTTGAGGAACGCCTGCCGGGCGAGACCGATCGCAATGCTGAGCTCCTCCTCAAGGGGTTCGGCCGCCCCCTCCGTGAGCCTCAAGAGATCGGACCGCAGCTGGACAAGCACGAATTCGATGGCCACGTCGGGCACGGGAGCGGTGGCCAGCAAGGTTTGGAATAGGTGATCCTGGATCAGCTGGGAGGCTGTCGTCGCCTCGCGCTCCAATGTCTCTGCGAGCTGACCGGGGGCCCCGGCGATACTTTCGAGGAGACGATCAATCTCTGGCTGCTGCCGCAACACTGCTATGGCGGCAGTCGCCAGATTGCGGGGGTTGACGTCCGGCCGGTCGAACAGCTGCAGCAAGATCTCTCTGAATGCCGGCGCTGGGGGCGCTAACCGAGTGTGGCGGAGTGCGCCAGCAAGGCGCCGCCAGGCCTCGGCGTCGCCCGGCGCGGCCTCCACGGCCTGGGCGAGCAACGCCAGCCCTTCCATACCGTGACCGAGTTGCAGGCGCGCGAGGCCGAGGTTCGCCAGCAAAATCGCACGCAGGGGGTGCCCCGCCGGCGTCGCCTTTCTACCCCTATCGAAGTGTTCCGCAGCTCCCGCGGCGTCGCCGCTCTGCAGGCACAAGAGACCTAGCCCATTGAGGGCGGTCGGCAGTGCGGGCGCTCGTCTCAGTGCAGAGCGGTAGCAACGCTCCGCGTCGGACCGTCGTCCGATCAGACGATAAGCGTCGCCGGCCGCAGCAAACGCCTCTGCGAAGTCTGGCTTGAGAGCTGCGGCCCGTTGGAAGAACGTCGCCGCGATCTCGTAAGCCTGCAGCCGTCGATGGGCTTCACCGAGATTGAACTGAATGAATGGGTTCTTCGGCTGCCCACTGGCCGCCTTTTCAAACCATGCGACCGCGTCGTCCGACCGCCCACGGTTCAAAGAGACCGTACCCAGGACATTCAGCGCTGAGGGATCCGAGGGCCTTGCCGCGAGAACCTTTCGAGCGTGCTTCTCTGCCTCAGGCCATCGGCCTGCGTTCACGTGCGCCACCGCCTGCTGCAGGTCGACCACCGCCTGAGGTGGCCCCGCAGGCGTCAGGCGCGGCGGCGGAGGCGGGAACCGTCTCATGCACTGATCAAGCGGCGCTCAGCGACCGCGCCTCCCTCAAATCGGCCCTGGCATCGCGAATGATCGACCACGCAGATTGGAGGAAGAGCCCCGAAATGATCACCGCTACGACGAGATCGGGCCAAGCGGTCTTGGTCCAGAACACCAGGCCTGCGGCGATCACGACGGCGAGGTTCCCCAGGGCGTCGTTGCGGGAGAAGAGCCAGACGGCGCGAACATTGGCGTCGCCGGCGCGGTGGGGGATCAGGATGAGCGCCGCCGCAACGTTCGCCACCAGCGCGATCGCCCCGAATACGCCCATGAGCTCGGCCTCTGGCTGGTTCAGCACCAGCACGCGATAGGCGGTGTTCAGAAGCACCCCGACGCCGAGCGCCGCCAGGAACAAGCCTTGGATAAGCGCAGAGCGCGCACGCCAGACGAGCGACCAGCCGATCGCCAGCAGGCCCAGGAACGTGATGAGCCCGTCGCCCATGAAGTCGAGGGCGTCCGCCTTCAGCGCCTGCGAGCCGGCGACGAAGCCGGCGACGATCTCCACCAGGCCGTAGCCGGCATTGATCAGCACCACGATCCAGAGCGCCCGCCGGTAGGCGGGCGTGATATGGCTGAGGTTCTTCGGGAGCTCATCGTCATCCGCCGTCGCCGAAGGCTCATCGCGGTCGAGATGATAGCCAAGGTCAGTGACCGTGGCCTCTACGGTCGGCACAAGCTTCGCGGCATCGTCGACCGTCAACGTCATCATCGAAGACGCGATGGAGACACGCGCTTCCTGGACACCAGGCAGCTTGGCCACCGCCGACTGGATCTTTTCCGCGCAGCTGGAGCAATCCATGCCGGTCACACGGTACCGGAGGGACTCTGCGGCGGCTGTCGTGTTCGACATGTATTTTCTCCCGATGTGGCCACTCTAATTGCTCTAGCGGCTTGAGGATCAAGCCGTTGCGGCGGCTCTCCGGAGCCTCGCGAAGCCGGCTCTTGATCCTCTAGTGACTTGAGCATGTATCGTGCTGTTAAGACCTATTCGCAGTCGCACTCAGGACGCTTCGATGCCGGCGCTCGCACGCCTCTTCCTTGCGGTCGCCCTTCTCGTGGCCACCCAACTTCCCGCCACCGCCGTTGCCCAGGACGCGCCGCCCTCCGCGGCCGTCGCCTGGCGCCTGCTGGACTATATTGCGGTGGATTACCCCGGCGCTGTCTCCGACGGCCGGATCGTAAGCGAGGCCGAGTATGCGGAGATGCGGGAATTCTCCGCGTCGGTGCGCAGCCGCATCGCCGCCCTGCCGGCGAGTTCCGCCAAACCGCAGCTCCTTGCAGAGGCGAAAGCACTCGTCGGATCCGTGGATCATCGTGCCGAGCCGGCCGACGTGGCGCGCCGGGCCCGAACCCTCGCGGCCGATTTGCTAAAGGCGTACCCCGTGCCGCTCGCGCCGCAGCAGGCCCCAAACCTGGTCCGGGGTGCGGCCCTTTACGCCCAGCAGTGCGCGTCCTGCCACGGCGCCGCCGGCAGGGGTGACGGCCCCAACGCCAAAGGGCTTGATCCTCCGCCGATCGCCTTCACCGACGTGGCGCGCGCCAACGAGCGGAGCCTCTTCGGTCTGTATCAGGTGATTGGCCAGGGGCTCGACGGCACGGCCATGCCCAGCTTCGCCCACCTGTCGTCCGACGATCGCTGGGCGCTGGCGTACTATGTTGGGACCTTCGCCTATTCCCGGGAGGCCGAGCGCGCCGGCGAGCAGGCGTGGCGCGCGGGGTCGCAGCTGCACGCCGTCGTCCCCGACCTACAGGTCCTGACCCAAACGACCCCCGCAGCTCTGGCGGCCCGCGTAGGCGAGCCGCAGGCCACCCAGATCATGGCTTATCTGCGCCGCCATCCGGAGGCTGTAGCGCCGAAGTCGAATGGCGGGCTGGACGTCGCCCGCCGCAAACTCGCGGAAAGCCTGAACGCCTACGAGGCGGGCGATCGCAAGCGGGCTGAGGAGCTCGCGCTGTCGGCGTATCTTGACGGGTTCGAGCCTGTCGAACCTCTGCTGCGCGCGCGAGACGGCGCCCTGATGGCGAAGGTCGAGGCGTCCATGGGCGAGCTCCGGGCCAGCCTTGCCCGCGGCGCGCCGTCGGCCGAAGTGGCCGCGCAGGTCCGAGGGCTGGATGGGTTGTTCGATGAAGCTGCGCGGGCGCTCGCGCCGGAGCAGGCCAGCGCCGCCTCAAGCTTCCTCGGCGCCTTCACCATTCTGCTGCGGGAGGGAGTCGAGGCGCTTCTGATTGTGATCGCGATGATCGCCTTCCTACGGAAGGCCGAACGCCAGGACGTACTGCCCTACGTCCACGGCGGCTGGATCGCCGCCCTTCTGGCGGGGGGGCTGACCTGGGCGGCGGCGACCTACCTCATCTCCATCAGCGGAGCGAGCCGCGAACTGACCGAAGGGTTCGGGTCCTTGGTCTCCGCAGTCGTGCTGATCTCGGTGGGGGTGTGGATGCATGGGAAGGCCCAGGCGGGCGCGTGGCAGGCGTATATTCGCGACAAGCTGTCGGCGGCGCTGTCAAAGCGGTCGGCCTGGTTCCTGTTCCTGTTGGCCTTCGTCGTCGTCTACCGGGAAGTGTTCGAGACCATCCTGTTCTACGCCGCCCTCTGGAGTCAGGGGGGGCAGCTCGCGATGGTGTCCGGCGCCGGCTTGGCGGTCATCTGCCTGGCGGTGATCGCCTGGGCGCTGCTGAGCTACAGCAAGCGCCTGCCCATCGCGCAGTTCTTCTCCTACAGCTCGATCCTCATCGCCGTATTGGCCGTGGTGCTCGCCGGGAAAGGCGTGGCGGGTCTGCAGGAAGCGGGGATGCTCGATGTCCGGCCCCTGGCGGCGCTGCCCCGAATTGAGGTGCTCGGCGTGTTCCCGACCTGGGAAGGGCTCCTAGCTCAGCTGCTCACGCTGACCGTCGTGGTGGTCGGGTTCTGGGCAGCGGGCCGGCGCGCCCAGGCCGAGGCGCGGGTCTAGGGCACATTCGCCTGGAGTTCATCGAGCCAGATACGGGCGGAGCCGTCCGACGGGGCGCGCCAGTCGCCGCGCGGGGAGAGGTTGCCGCCCGAGATCACCTTGGGGCCGTTCGGCATCGCTGAGCGCTTAAACTGGCTGATCTCGAAGAAGCGGAACAGGAACACGCCTAGCCAGTGCTTTATGGCCGCCAAGTCGTAAGCGTTGCGCGCCTCGGCGGGGAAATGCGCCGGCCAATGCCCAGCATCGCGGTCCTTCCAGGCGTGCCAAGCGAGGAAGGCGACTTTCGACGGCCGCAGGCCGTAGCGGGTAATGTAGTAGAGGTTGAAGTCCTGCAGCTCGTAGGGCCCGACCTTGGCCTGGGTGCTCTGGATCGCCCCCGAGGCGTCGGCCGGCACCAACTCCGGCGAGATCTCCGTGCTCAGCACCGAAAGCAGCGTCTGGGAGGCGTCGGCGTCGAACTGGCCTGTGGTCGCGACCCAGCGGATCAGGTGCTGGATCAGCGTCTTCGCCACCGAGCCATTGACGTTGTAGTGGCTCATCTGGTCACCCACGCCGTAGGTGCACCAGCCGAGCGCCAGCTCCGACAGGTCGCCCGTCCCGAGCACGAAGCCGCCGCGCTGGTTGGCGAGCCGGAACAGGTAATCCGTCCGCAGCCCAGCCTGAACGTTTTCAAAGGTCACGTCGTACACCGGTTCACCCACGGCGAAGGGGTGACCGAGGTCGGTGAGAAGCTGGCGTGCGGCCGGCTTGATGTCGATCTCTTCCCCGGTGACGCCGAGCGCCCGCATCAGTCGCCAAGCGTTCGACTTCGTGCCCTCGCTGGTTGCGAAGCCCGGCATGGTGAAGCCGAGGATGTCCGAGCGGGGCTTGCCGAGCGCGTCGAAGGCCTTGGCCGCGACAATGAGAGCGTGGGTGGAGTCCAGGCCGCCGGACACGCCGACCACAATGTGCCTGGACTTGGTGGCGTCGAGGCGTTTGGCGAGTCCCTGGACCTGGATGTTGAAGGCCTCGTAGCAATCCTTGTCGAGGCGCGCGAGGTCGTCCGGTACAAACGGGAACCGGTCAATCGCGCGTAGCAGACCGACGTCCTGGAAACTAGGCTTGTGGTGGAATTCCACCCGGCGGAAGCAGGTCTCAGGACGCCCTGACGCCACGGCGGCGTTGTTGAAGGTAGGTGTGCGCATGCGCTCAAGGCGCAGGCGTTCCACGTCGACGTCGGCCACGGCCATCTGCGCCTTGGCGGGGAAGCGATCCGTCTGGGCGAGCAGCACGCCAAGCTCGTGGATGGTCGCCTGACCGTCCCAGGCGAGGTCCGTTGTGCTCTCGCCCGGTCCGGCCGCCGAATAGAGATAGGCCGCCTGGCAGCGCAGCGACTGGGACGCACAAAGCAATGCTCGGTCGTCGGCTTTGCCGACCACGATGTTGGAGGCGGACAGATTGCAGAGGATCAGCGCGCCCGCGAGCGCGGCCTGGGTGGACGGCGGCGTCGCGGCCCAGAAGTCCTCACACATCTCCATGTGGAAGACGAAGTCCGGCAGATCGGCCGCCGTGAAGAGAAGGTCCGTCCCGAATGGAACGGATTGGCCGGCGATCTGCGTGTGCAGCCCGACAACGCCTGCGCCGGGAGCAAACCAACGGTTTTCGTAATACTCCCTATAGTTCGGCAGGAAGCTCTTCGGCACGACGCCCAAAATCCGCCCGCGAGAAATTGCGATCGCGCAGTTGTAGAGCCGGCCATTGTGGGCGACGGGGGCGCCGACGATCAGCACCGGGGACAGCGCGGTGCTCGCCTCGACCAAACGTGCGAGCTCGAGCTCCACGCGGCGCACCAGAGTGTCCTGCAGCAACAGATCGTCGATGGCGTAGGCCGACAGTCCCAGCTCCGGGAAGAGCATGAGGTCGACGGCGCGGGCATGGCCATCTTTCGCAAGGGCTAAGGTTTCGTCGGCGTTGAAGCCGGGGTCGCCGACCGCTACGCGCGGCGTGCAGACGGCCACACGCACCAAGCCTTGCGTGTGAATGGCATAGAAGTTCGAGGTCACGGGTGCTCACCTCCGCTGTCACCCGGAGCAAAGCCGCGAGGGGCGGGAGCGGTTGCGGCGTGGGCTGCCCAGAGGGACGTCGCCTCAGATCCTTGGCTTGAACGGAGCGGCTGTTGGGAGGCCGGCTGGCGCAGCCGCCACGTTCAAGCCCGGGCTTGCAAGGTCGCCTAGCTTTCGCCCGCAAGCGAGGGAGCTTTCATGCTTTGGGTTTTGAGGGTGGCCTATGCCCCGGGGTTCATGTTCGGGTTCATCGGCGCGGGGCTGGGGCTCGTCGCGAGCGGTCGGTCCTTGGCCTGGCTTGCTCCGCTGCTCGGCGCCGCTATCGCGGTTTCGTTCCTCGTGGAGCGGGTCATTCCCTACGAACCGATCTGGAACAGACCGCGCGGGGATAGCCGCCGCGATGTCCTGCACGCGCTGGTCAACGAATCCGCCGCGTCTACCATTTCGCCACGCCCGCGGCGGTGATCTATCTATCTTCCAAGCTGGCGTTCGCCAAGTCGTCGCTGGGGCGTTCGCCCGCGACGTGAGACCGGGAAGGTTGCTTCCGGGTGCTGGTCTTGGTCACATTTATAGCTGCCGTGTCGAGGCGGGTCTTGATGTGAGAGGCATAGAACTTCTCGATCATGTCGACGCTCGTCCGACAGTTCTTCGCTACCTGATAGATGTCGGCCCCCTCCATGAGCCGCAGGCAGATGTAGGTATGGCGCAGGCTATACGCGGTCCGCAGGTTGCCTTCCCGATCGTGCTTGAGCCCGAGCTCGTCGAGAACTCTGTTCAGCAGTTGCCGCTGCACCTTGCCGAAGATTGGGCTGACTGGTTCCGGAGTGTTGCGCTCTGAAAGCCTCTCGAACGCCGGCACCGCCTCCGGCAGGCTCTTGCAGTAGCCGGTGCCGCGCTTTCCCCTGACTTTGATCTCGAGAATGCGCTGCCCTGTCGCCTCGTCGTTGATGATGCTGACATCCCGGTACTGAAGCCGCGAAGCTTCGTCGGGCCGGAGGCCGGTACTGGCCATGAACACCACGTAGTCGTGGAACTGCTCGCATTCAGCTCGCCAACGCTGCTTGAGCGGCCGGCGAGCACGCTCCAGCGTCGCATCGTGCAGAAGCTTGTACTCTTCGGGTGAAAACCAAGCGCGATGCGCGATCTTCCCCGACGATTTGTACGGGGCGCTCATATCCGGAAGGGCGGCAATCCAGCCCTTCCGGTTTGCAGCCTTCAACACCTGCCGTAGTGTCACGATCTCCTTGTGCAAGGTCGAACGCGAAGGTGGCTTCTCGATCCGGCGTCTCCGGCCACCGAACTTGCTCTCTTGGGGCGCCATCGGGTTAAGTCGGTGGAGCCGGTAATCCTGGATCATGCCAGCGCTCACGTCGGACACGGGAGTGTCTCCGAAGAACGGGATCAACCGAAGACGCAGGTGGGCGGATTTTTGACTGACGTAGTCAGGGTTCCGCTCGCCCTGGGTGAGCACCTGGTACTCAGCAACGAATGCTTCTGCGGCTTCGCGGAAAGTCTTGCCTTTCGGCAAGCGGGTAGCCGCAGTCGCGATCGATTCCATCGCCAGTGACCTATTTAGCCGCAAGCTGCGGGCACCCAGACGGTCCTCAGCAATACGGTCAAACGCCCATTCCCGAGCGACGGTCATCGCCGTGTCGAGGCGGTCCTGGTGGGTGGATGCTCGGTAGTTCCGGCCGCTGAGATAGATGGCGCATTGCCAGAAGCGGCTGTTCTCGCGCCTGTAAACGTGAAGTCGGCCGTCGAGAAGGGTATGGCGTTCGGCGGACATGTCTTTGGCTCCTGCTGAGCAGGTGTGCAAGACATGTGAAAGTCTGAAGGCCTTCTAAGTCGCTGATTCTGCAGCGAAAGATAGATGACCCTGGCTTTTGAGTCCCATTCGGATCCGACAACAGATTGATTTTGCTTACTATTACCTCACAACACAAGCGCACTGTGCAACAGACTGTGTAAATCGCACACAAACCGGCGAAACGCTGGATTGAAGCGATTCCGAGCAAAATCAAGTTGGGAGCTTTCGAGGCGCGTACGGCGGGAGCGCCCGAACGACTGCGACCTCTTGGTGACGCCAGACTCTCCAGCCCGAGAACACAAGGATCGCGGCGAGGGCGGGCAGAATCACGGCTGACGGGATAGCGCCGAGAAGGCGCGCCCCAAGGATGGAGGCCGCAGCAATGGTCACGACCAACATGCGATTGTGGCTCAAGCAGCGCCAAGCGCTTCATGCGCGCCAAGCGCTACTTCACCTCGCCGGTAGCTCACGAAGTCCGAGGACCGACTGAGGATCGCCCGCAGGCAGTCCGTCGTTGAGTGAACGTCTCCACCAGCCCACGTCGTGCCAACGGCCAAACTTGAACCCGACCTCCCGGTAGACGCCCAGGAATTCAAAGCCCAACGCCTCGTGCAGCCCGATGCTCTTGTCATTTGGAAGCGCAATACCCGCAAATGCGGCGTGGAAGCCCTGTCTGATCAGCCTGTCCAACAGCTCGTCATAGAGGGCGCGGCCAACGCCCCTTCGATGGGCGTGCGCGGCGACGTAGACCGTGACATCAACCGACCAGCGATAGGCGGCCCTCGCGCGATGCGGTCCAGCATAGGCGTAGCCCAGCACCTCGCCCTGGTCTTCGAGCACGATAAAGGGACAAGTCGCCTGGGCCGCAGCGATCCGCTCGGCCATTTGTGAAGCGGTTGGTGGCTCTTCCTCAAAGGAGATTGCGGTGTCGAGAACATAGGGGGCGTAGATCGCGGCTATCGCTGCGGCGTCGCCAGTTCGCGCCAGCCTGACGTTTGTGGTCATCTACCCCTCCCAAGGCGAAGCGCGGGCGTTCCAGAGCTCGGACGCTGCTCCGTCGCCGTCTCTCGCCCGCCACTAGGTCAGGGGAGCGTAATCACCGGAGCAAATCCGCCGCCTGGCGTTCGGAAATTGGTCGTCTGCCCATTATAGAGGCGCGCAGCGGCCAGAATTGTCTCGCCGGCGTAGGTGTAGAGCCGCACGTCCATCTTTCGAGGCTGCGGATCGCCGCCGACCCGGACACGACGTTCACTAGGTGGAGCGAATTCCTGGGCGATGTAATCGCCCCCGACGATTGTCTCCCAGACGCCGCGTGTCAGCTTGTCCCCGCGATAGACCGCCTTACCGGCATGACCGCTCGCCGGCTTGAAGAACAGCCCCTTTCGCTGTCGCCAGAGAGCCTCGGCGTCGTCGCTCGTCACCACGCGCGCGCCAGGGATGTTCGCCAGCGCGCGACGGAGATCGGGAGCAATGCCTAGCTCTTCCAAACATTGCGGGGTCGAGAGGATGGTCAGGTTGCGCTTGTCGGCGAGCACCGCGTGATTGTGAGGACTGGGGGTCACGACGACGGCGCCGGTCACGTAGGCCTGCCGAATGACGTCGTTCTCAGGCTGACAGAACGAGAAGTCGACCAGGCGATTGTAGACCATGTCGATGGCCACGCCGCCAAAGCGCAGGCGTCCGCCTTCCAACCTGAGGTCCCGTGGATCAGCGATGAGCGCTTCGACGCCATGGCGCTCAAAGAAGGCCTGGGCCAGCAGGAACTCAGGATAGAGGTATTGCTCCTCCGGCCGCTCATCGATGATGGCGACGACGCGCGGACGTTCGGCCCGCCGGTGGAGCCGCCACTCGGCCTCGAACATTTGCCAGGCTGCGGCTTCGAAATCCTCCAACGGCGTCGCCGTCGGCACGAGCGCCTGCACCTGGGGGCAGCAGGCGACCTGGGCCTGCGCCAGCAGCGCGTTGAGGAAGGCGCCGCCAGCGTTTGTGTTGACCTCGATGAGCTTGGGCCCCGCCGGGGTCAGGTGGAAGTCGTAGCCCATGAAGGCGCCGCGCGGTCCAGGGTCAGCCGTCGCAATCTCTGGCGCCCAGCCCAGCACGAGGTCCTGGAAGGCACGCAACTCCGCGACCGCCTCGATGGCCGCCACGACGGCTTGCATCGCCGCCAGGTCGGCGGCCGACAGGAACACGGGGGCCTCGGAGAAGAGGTGCGGACGCGCGGCCTTCAGCACGTCGAGCGGGACGACGCCGCCCCCTGCCCGATCGACAATCGACCAGACCTGATCCGGATCCACGTCGATACAGAAGCAATCTCGGTTGAGCTGCTCTTCCTGAGTGAGCGGCCGCACTAGCTGGCCTTGCGCTCGTGAGCCATGGCGACGGCGCCCAACTCGTCGCCGACCGTCACCCGCCCCTCGGCCTTCCGCTCGCTATAGCGATCGACCAGATAGTCGGAGCGGTCTCGGGTCAGCAGAGTGAACTTCACCAGCTCCTCCATCACGTCGACCACCCGATCGTAGTAGGCCGACGGCTTCATGCGGCCGGCCTCGTCGAACTCCTGATAGGCCTTGGCCACCGAGGACTGGTTCGGGATGGTGATCATCCGCATCCAGCGTCCCAGCAGGCGCAGCGTGTTCACGGCGTTGAACGACTGCGAGCCGCCGCTGACCTGCATGACCGCCAGCGTGCGTCCCTGCGTCGGGCGAACGCTGCCGACCTCCAGCGGAATCCAGTCGATCTGGGCCTTCATGATGCCGGTCACCGCGCCGTGGCGTTCGGGACTGCACCACACTTGGCCCTCTGACCAGAGGGACAGGGCGCGCAGTTCCTGCACCTTGGGG
>JAEXKM010000028.1 GCA_023445705.1 Pseudomonadota bacterium | reverse complement strand
CTCCAGGTCGCCGTCGATGACGGACGCCAGGCCGGGCTTGAGGGCCTCGGCCTCATCGCGCAGCTTGGCGAACATCGGCGCCCAGGCCGCTTGGCCAAGGTCGTTGGCGCGGGTCATGGAGAACCCTTCGGAGGCCAGGTGCAGTCGCGCCAGGCCTTCGCCCGCCTGGCGGCAGTGGGCGGCGGTCGGCCGGCGCACCGAAAGGCCAGGCAGGAAGCTGAAGATCGCGCAGGGCTTGCCGCGCACCCGCTTCAGAGCCTCTCCTGCGCGATCGATCATCGGCGTCGCAGACGGATAGCCGTGCTGCGCCAGCCAACGGGTCAGGCCGAGGAAGAACGGCAGTTCGTCCTCGCGTACGCGTTTCTCGTAGACGGTCAGGATGAACCGCCCCGCCTCAGTCTCGAGCAGGAAGTTCGAATTCTCCACGCCCTCGGCGATACCCTTGAAGGTAAGCGGAGCGCCGAGATCGAAGTCGGCGAGGAGCGCGTTCAGCTCCTCATCGGTGATGTCGGTATAGACGGCCATGCGGTCCGGGGATGCGGTAGCGCGGGCTGGCGGTCAAGACGCTCGCGGCAAGGCATGATATAAATTCGCCCTAAGAAGAGGTTCAGATGATCCCGCTCAAGGTTACCCAAGTCGGCGAAGGTATGGCTCTTGTCCTAAGCGATGAGGCGCGGGAACTCCTCGGCGCCAGCGACGGCGACACGCTATATTTCGAGGCGTCTCCGGATGGAGGCCTGCGGCTCGCGAAGCTGGACATGTCGTTCGAGGCAAGGCGCGAACGAGGACGCGCCTTCCTGAAGCGTTACCAGAAGACGTTCGACGCATTGGCGAAGTAGCGTCGATGACCGAACCGGTCTGGCTGGACAAGGATCTAATCCTTGCCCTCTACGAGGACATTGTCGCGGCGACAGGGGGCGCGGTTGGGGTCCGGGATGAGGGACTGCTGGAATCGCCCTGGCGCGGCCACGGAATCGATTTGCCTATGAACAGGTGGGCGACCTGCTGGAGCTCGCAGCGACGTACGCCGTAGGCATTGCGATGAATCATCCCTTCGTCGACGGCAATAAGCGCGTAGCGTTCATGGCCCATTCTGACGGCGTCGGATGAGGAGGCTACCGAGGTCATGTTGTCGGTGGCTCGGGGCCAAACTGACATCGAGGCGCTGACGACCTGGCTGCGGCCGCTATCCATCGCTCTCTAGCTGACCAGCGCCCTCGGCAGCTTGAAGCTCACCGTCTCGCGGACCGTGTCGACCTCTTCGACGGTGACATCGAAGTCTTCGGCCAGGCGATCGATCAGGCCCTGGACTAGCACCTCAGGCGCCGAGGCTCCCGCGGTCACGCCGACGCTTGAGACCCCTTCCAGCCAGGCAGGATCGAGGCCACGGGCGTCATCGATCAGGTAGGCGCCCTTCGTTCCAGACCGCTTGCCGACTTCCACCAGCCGCACGGAGTTGGACGAGTTGGCCGAGCCGAGCACCAGCAGCACCTCGGCCTTCGCCGCCACAGCCTTCACGGCGTCCTGTCGGTTGGTCGTGGCGTAGCAGATGTCTTCCTTGTGCGGTGCGGCGATGTCCGGGAAACGTTCGCGCAGGGCCGCGACGATGTCGGAAGTGTCGTCGACCGAGAGCGTCGTCTGGGTCGCGAAGGCCACGTTCGCCGGATCCTTCGGCGTGAAGGCCCGGGCGTCCTCGACGGTTTCGATCAGCGCCACCGCGCCTTCCGGAAGCTGGCCCATGGTGCCGACCACTTCCGGGTGGCCGGCGTGGCCGATCAGCACGATCTCCTTGCCCGCGTCGTAATGGCGTTGCGCCTCGACGTGGACTTTGGAGACCAGCGGGCAGGTGGCGTCCAGATAAAGCATCTGCCGCGCGCTCGCCTCGGCCGGCACGGACTTGGGCACGCCGTGCGCCGAGAACACCACCGGCCGATCGGTCGGGCACTCCGACAGTTCCTCGACGAACACCGCGCCCAGGCTCTTCAGCCGTTCGACGACATGGCGGTTGTGGACGATCTCGTGCCGCACATAGACCGGCGCGCCGTACTTCTCGATCGCCCGTTCGACGATCTGGATGGCGCGGTCCACGCCTGCGCAGAAGCCTCGCGGCGTGGCCAGAAGGACCTTCAGGGGACGGCGGGGGCGGGGCTCTTGCAGCATTCGCGCAAGTTAGGCGCTCGGGGCCGTGTCCGCCAGCCGCGTTGCGGCCGCATTCGATAGCCAGTAGTAGGAAGCCATGCGCGCTGCCATTCTCGCGCGTCTCTTCTCCTTGGACGACTTCATGCGCCGCTCCCTGATGTTCTTCGCCGCCGGCCTGGTCCTGGCGGGGTCTACGGTCCCCGAATTGGCCGCCGCTCAAGGGCGCCCGAACGATCAGCAGCGCCAGCAGGACGAAGCGGCCAAAAAGAAGAAGCGCGATTCGGAATGGAGCGACGTCCAGGCGCCGCTGCCCCAGCTCCGCAACGCTGGTCCGTGCCCTTATGTGAAGGTGCTCTACGACGCCGCGCGGTATGTCGAGTTCAAGGACGACCGCGAAGCGTCCAGCGCCGTCGGCTTCACCGGCGAGATCCAGGACATCGCCGCCGGCTGTCAGTACAAGGACGCCGAGCCGATCAAGGTCACGATGGAGATCCTGTTCGAGCTGGGCAAGGGACCTCAGGCTCAGGGCTCGACCAAGAATTATCGCTATTGGGTGGCGGTGACCAAGCGCAACGAAGCGGTCATCACCAAGCAGTACTTCGACCTGCCGATCACCTTCCCCGCGGGGCAGGAGCGGGTCTACGCCACCGAACAGATCGCCCAGATCACCATTCCGCGCGCCACCATGACCACCAGCGGCGCGAATTTCGAAGTGCTGGTCGGGTTCGACGTCACGCCGCAGATGGCGGCCTTCAATCGCGACGGTAAGCGCTTCCGGCTCAACGCCGGCACGGCTGTCGCCGGGACTACCAACGAAACCAAATGAGTGACCTGAAAAGGGGCCTGAGCGAAGCGGTTTCCGCCGCCTTCGCCGCGGCGGGACTGCCGGCTGAACTTGGCCGCGTGACGCCGTCTGACCGGCCCGACCTGGCGGACTTCCAATGCAATGGCGCCCTGCCTGCGGCCAAGGCCGTCGGCCGGCCGCCACGCGACATCGCGACCGAACTGGCGGCCAAGCTCGCCAACGATCCGCGCCTGGCGGCCGTCGAGGTCGCGGGTCCTGGCTTCATCAATTTCCGCGTCAGCGACGCGGCCCTGGCCGAACGCGCCGCAGAGATCGCGGCCGACCCGCGCCTGGGCGCCGAGCTCGTCGAGACGCCGCGCAAGGTGCTGATCGACTACGGCGGCCCCAACGTCGCCAAGCCGATGCACGTGGGCCATCTGCGGTCCTCGATCATCGGGGAATCGGTGAAGCGCATCTATCGCTTCCGGGGTGACACGGTGGTGGGCGACGCCCACTTCGGCGACTGGGGCTATCAGATGGGCCTGCTCATCGGCGCCGTGACCGACGAGGACGCCGCCATCGCCAAGATGGTGGAAGAGCTCAACACGAAACCTGCCGTTAGCGAGCAGGATGAGGCCGCAGCTTTCTCGCTTTTCGATGAGAAGGTGACCCTGGCCGACCTCGATCGGCTCTATCCGATGGCCGCCGCCCGCGGAAAGTCTGAGCCGGAATACCGCGACCGCGCGCGCAAGCTCACCGCCGAGCTGCAGGCGCGCAAGCCGGGCTACTTCCTGCTGTGGCGTCACTTCGCCAAGGTCACCCGTGTGGCCCTGGAGCGCGACTTCCACGCCCTGGGCGTGGATTTCGACCTCTGGAAGGGCGAGAGCGACGTCGACGGCCTGATCGAGCCGATGGTCAAGGACCTGGACGCCAAGGGCCTGCTGGTCGACGACCAAGGCGCGCGCATCGTCCGCGTCGCCCGCGAGGGCGACAAGCGCGAGCTGCCGCCCCTGCTGGTCGTCTCGTCCGAAGGCTCGGCCATGTACGGCACGACCGACCTGGCGACCATTCTCGACCGCAAGCAGAGCTTCGCGCCGGACCACGTCCTCTATGTGGTCGACCAGCGCCAGGCCGACCACTTCGAAATCGTCTTCCGCGCCGCCTATCTCGCGGGCTACGCCGCCGAGGCCAGCTTGGAGCATGTCGGCTTCGGCACGATGAACGGGACCGACGGCAAGCCCTTCAAGACCCGCGAAGGCGGCGTCCTGAAGTTGAACGACATGATCGTCATGACCCGCGACAAGGCGCGTGAGCGCCTGCACGAGGCCGATCTCGGCTCCGAACTCGATCCCGAGGCCTTCGAGGAAACCGCCCACAAGGTGGCGGTCGCGGCCTTGAAGTTCGCCGACCTGCAGAACTTCCGCGGCACCTCCTACGTCTTCGATCTCGACCGCTTCTCCAGCTTCGAGGGCAAGACCGGCCCCTATCTGCTCTATCAGGCGGTGCGGGTGAAATCGGTGCTGCGCAAGGCCGCCGACGAGGGCGCGCAGGCCGGCGACATCGTCGTCGCCGAGCCGGCCGAGCGGGATCTGGTCCTGCTGCTCGACGCCTTCGACCAGGC
Organism: Pseudomonadota bacterium; assembly: GCA_023445705.1. GTDB lineage: Bacteria > Pseudomonadota > Alphaproteobacteria > Caulobacterales > Caulobacteraceae > Phenylobacterium. Next base: position 4,272 of record JAEXKM010000028.1, on the reverse strand, counting down.
CCTGGTCGATGCGTACGAAAAGAAGGCGCCGAACTTCCTGGCCGAGCACGCCTACAAGCTCGCCCAGGCCTTCTCGAAATTCTACGCCGCCTGTCCGATCCTGTCGGCCGAGCCGGCGTTGAAGGCCTCGCGCCTCACGCTTGCGCAAACAACGTTGCGGCAGCTCGAACAGGCGCTCGATCTGCTGGGTGTCGAGGCTCCTGATCGCATGTAGGAGCGACGCGCGCTTTGCGCGTTGACTCCCATTCGGCGATCGAAGAGTTTCGCGCCGACTCTCGCGGGAGAGATCGGCCTCCTCGGGGGCCGGAGCCGAAGGCGCAACCGCCCCGGAAACGCTCAGGCAAAAGGACCGCGCGAGCTGATGAACGCTGGAAAGTAGCGCTGGGCGACCGGCGCTCGCCGAAGGAGCAAGGGTTCGCGTATCCGCGATCCTGAAATCTCTCAGGCCAAGGGACAGCGGGGGCGCGAACGTCGCTGAGGATTCACGTCCTGAGCGCGCTCGCGGGATCATCAGCCGGAGTCCTCCCAGTGTCCGACGAGAATTTGAAGACCACCCCGCTCTACGCCGCACACGTCGCGGCGGGCGCCCGCATGGTGCCGTTCGCCGGCTACTCCATGCCCGTCCAGTACAAGGACGGCGTGCTCAAGGAGCACCTCTGGACGCGCGAGAACGCGGGCCTGTTCGACGTTTCCCACATGGGCCAGGCGCGTCTGCGCGGCGTCTCACCGCTGTCGGCCTTCGAGGAGGTCACCCCCGGCGACTTCATCGGCCTGAAACCGGGAAAGCAGCGCTATTCGGTCCTGCTGAACAAGAAGGGCGGGATCATCGACGATCTGATGGCCGCCCGTCCCGATGACGATGGCCTATTCGTCATCGTCAATGGAGCCTGCAAGGACAACGACTTCAAGGTGATCGACGACGAGCTGGCCGGCCAGGTGCGCATCGAGCGCCTGGAAGACCGCGCCCTCCTGGCTCTCCAGGGGCCGCAGGCCGCCGCCGTCCTGGCAGCGCACGCGCCCGAGGCTGCGACCATGGTGTTCATGGACGCCCGCGCGATCACTGCTTTCGGGACCGATGCGATCGTCTCCCGCTCCGGCTACACCGGCGAAGACGGCTACGAGATCTCCGTACCGGCGTCGGAAGCAGAGCGCGTCTGGAACACCTTGCTGGCCGACGATCGCGTTCGCCCCATCGGGCTCGGCGCGCGCGACAGCCTGCGCCTGGAGGCGGGCTTGCCGCTCTATGGCCACGACGTCGATGAAACCGTCAGCCCGGTCGAGGCCGACCTCGCGTTCGCCGTGTCTAAGAAGCGCCGCGAGGCGCGTGACTTCCCCGGCGCGGCCCGGATCGCCAAGGAGCTGGCGGAAGGCGCCGCTCGCAAGCGGGTCGGCCTCGTCGTGCTCGAAGGCGCGCCTGCGCGCGAGGGTGCGGAGATCGCCGACGAAGCCGGTGACGTGGTTGGCGTGGTCACCTCCGGCGGCTTCTCGCCCAGCCTGGGCAAGCCGATCGCCATGGGCTTCGTGCCGCCGGCCCTGGCCGTGGTCGGCACGCGTCTCAAAGTCATTGTCAGGGGCAAGGCCCAGGCCGCCGAGGTCACAGCCATGCCCTTCGTTCCCCATCGCTACGTGCGCAAGCTCTGAAGAAGGACCGCCTAGATGCGTTTCACTAAGGACCACGAGTGGGTCGTCCTCGAGGGCGACGTCGCCACCATCGGCATCACCGCCTACGCCGCTGAGCAACTCGGCGACGTCGTGTTCGTCGAAGTGCCGGAAGCCGGCAAGGTCGTGAAGAAGGGCGACGGCCTGGCCGTGGTCGAGAGCGTGAAGGCTGCCTCGGACGTCTATGCGCCCATTTCCGGCGAAGTCGTCGAGGGCAATGCCGGCCTGTCGGACGCGCCCGAGACAGTGAACGCCGAGCCGGAATCGGCTGGCTGGTTCGCCAAGGTGAAGGTCGCCGACACGGCCGAGTTCGACGGCCTGATGGACCGCGCCGCCTACGAAGACTTCCTGAGCACGCTCTAGGCAAACAGGCCGAGCGGGAGCAACACGCATGAGATATCTGCCCCTCACCCCCGCCGATCGCGCCGAGATGCTGGCGACGGTCGGCGCTGCGACGATCGACGACCTCTTCGTCGACGTGCCGCAGGCCGCCCGTCGTCGCGACCTCTTCGACCTGCCGCTGCACGCCGGCGAGCTGGAAGTTGAGCGCGAACTCTCGAGCCTGGCGGCGATGAACCGTCCGGCCGGGGCGGGGCCGTTCTTCTGCGGGGCAGGGGCCTATCGTCACCATGTGCCGGCGACCGTAGACCACATCATCCAGCGGTCGGAGTTCCTGACCAGCTACACGCCCTACCAGCCTGAGATCGCGCAGGGCACCTTGCAGGTGCTCTTCGAGTTCCAGACGCAGGTGGCGGCGCTGACTGGTCTCGAGGTCGCCAACGCCTCGATGTACGACGGCTCCACCGCCTGCGCCGAGGCGGTAATGATGGCCCAGCGGGTCACCCGCCGGAAGAAGGCCGTGCTCTCGGGCGGCCTGCATCCGCACTATGCGGCCACGACCCAGACCATCGCCCATGCCGAGGGCATGGACATCGTCCGGCAATCGGTCGCCATCGACGCCGAGGCGGCGGTGCTGGACGCGATCGACGCCGACACCGCCTGCGTGGTCGTCCAGACGCCGAACGTCTTCGGCGTGGTGACCGACGTGACCAAGATCGCCGAGGCGGCCCACGCGGCCGGCGCCTTGCTGATCGTGGTGACGACTGAGACGGTCTCCTACGGCCTTCTGAAGTCGCCGGGCGAGATGGGCGCGGACATCGCCGTGGCCGAGGGTCAATCCATTGGCAACGGCCTCAACTTCGGCGGCCCCTATGTCGGGCTCTTCGCCTGCCGGGAAAAGCTGGTTCGCCAGATGCCCGGCCGCCTCTGCGGCGAAACGGTGGACGCCGACGGCCGCCGCGGATTCGTGCTGACCCTCTCGACGCGCGAGCAGCATATCCGCCGCGAGAAGGCGACCTCCAACATCTGCACGAACTCGGGGCTCTGCGCCTTGGCGTTCACCATCCATCTGTCGCTGCTGGGCGAACAGGGACTGCGGCAGCTCGCGGCGATCAACCACGCCAAGGCGCGCGAACTGCGCGACGCCCTGGCCAGGGTCGCCGGCGTCGAGGTGCTGACGCCGCGCTTCTTCAACGAGTTCGCCATCAGAGTGCAGGGCGACGCAGCCCAGGTCGTCGAGAGCCTGCTGGCCGACGGCGTCGTGGCCGGCGTGCCGTTCTCGCGCCTCGATCCGGCCGCGGGCCTGGACGACGTCCTGCTCGTCGCCGCCACCGAGACCACCACTTCGGACCACATCAAAGCCTTCGCCCAGGCGCTCGCCGGGAGGACCGCATAATGACCATGCTCAATGTCGGCCGCCCCACGCGCCCGGAAGGCGGCGCCAGCGCCATCGGACACACCTCGCTTAGCGGCGGCCGCGGCCTGCTGCAGGACGAGCCGCTGATCTTCGAACTGGGCGGCTGGGACAAGACCGGCGTCGACCTGCCCGAGACTGAGGCCGACACGTCCGACCTCGGCGACCTGGTGCGGAGTGCGCCGATCGGCCTGCCGGGTCTCTCCGAGCCCGAGGCGATGCGCCACTATGTGCGCCTGTCGCAGAAGAACCACGCCATCGACTTGGCGCTCTATCCGCTGGGGTCGTGCACGATGAAGCACAATCCGCGGCTGAACGAGAAGATGGCGCGCCTCGCCGGCTTCGGCGACCTCCATCCGCTGGCGCCGCAGTCGACGGTGCAGGGCGCGCTGGCGCTCATGGACCGCCTAGCTCACTGGCTGAAAACCCTCACCGGCATGCCGGCGGTGGCGCTGTCGCCCAAGGCCGGCGCCCACGGCGAGCTCTGCGGCCTGCTGGCGATTCGCGCCGCCCACGAGGCGAACGGCCAGGGCCATCGCCGCACGGTTCTGGTGCCCACATCGGCCCACGGCACCAACCCCGCCACCGCGGCTTTCGTGGGATATTCGGTGGTCGAGATCGCTCAGACCGAGGACGGCCGCGTCGACATCGCCGACCTTGCGGCCAAGCTCTCGCCCGATGTGGCGGCGATCATGGTCACCAATCCGAACACCTGCGGTCTCTTCGAGCGCGACGTGATCGAGATCGGCCGTCTGACGCACGAGGCGGGCGCGTACTTCTATTGCGACGGCGCGAACTTCAACGCCATCGTCGGCCGGGTGCGCCCGGGCGACCTGGGCGTCGACGCCATGCACATCAAC
>JAEXKM010000051.1 GCA_023445705.1 Pseudomonadota bacterium | reverse complement strand
GCCGGGCACCGAGCGAGATTCTCCGGGACCGGCTCTCCGCCCCGCCACAGGTAGAAGGCGCTCCAGCCCGGATCGCCGAGCATGCCGTGATCGTCGAAAGACGGACGGTCGCTTTCGGCTTCCATGTAGGGGGCGAAGGCTGCAGCGTCCTCCTCGAGGATACGGGTCAGCTCGGCGCGGATGGCGTCCGTCGCAGCCTCGACCCGGTCCATCCAGGGAAAGGCTGCGCGGTCGGCATATTCGACGTTCGGAAGCTCTGGAAAATAGAAGCCCTTCGGCTGTTGCAGATAGAGCTGGGACTTTCCGAGCAGCAAGTCGAGCGCGCGGCGGGCGCGGCGAGCCTCCGGACGTTCCAGGTCGCCAAGCGCCTCGGTCAAAGCCAGGCCATAGGCGTTGGCGTAGCCGGCCAGGGCCTGTTCGGCCCGGGCGATCTCGGAGCGGAAGCTCGGGTCGACGGAACCGTTGGCCGCGAGCTTCAGCACGGCGTCGTAGAAAGAGGCGGCGGCCTTCTCCTCGCCGGCCGCGGCATAGTTGTCGGCCTTCATCAGCAGGGCGCGGATGTTGCGCGGTTCAAGGCGCAGGACCTGTTCGAGGGCCTGACGCTCGCCGTCCAGGTCCGCGAGGCCGCGTCGGGCCATGGCGACGCCCGTCCAGACGGCCGCATTGGCGTCGCCGGCGTCAATAATGTGCTGGAAGAGCGCGGCCGCCTCGCCGGCCCGGCCCTCGCGGAGAGCTCGCGCGCCGTCACGCCAAGCGGTCTGAAGATCGGCGACTGAAACAATCCGGTTCATCTATCCGAGGATGACGAACCGCGTTCCGCGGTCAAGCTGCCGTCAGTTCAGAAGAGCCCGGCCAGCAGGTTGATGGTCAGGGCGAGGACGACCGTGTTGAAGACGAAGGCGACAATGCAGTGCAACGTGCCCAGCCGGCGCATCGGCTTGGTGGTGAACGCAATGTCCGCGGTCTGACTGGCGACGCCGATGACGACCGAGAAATGGATGAAATCCCAGTAGTCGGGGAGCTCGCCGCCCGGAAAGGCCAGGCCGCCTGGATCCGTCGTCACGTCGTCGTCCGGACCATAGTACTCGTGCGCATAGTGCTGGGCGAAGACGAGCTGCATCATCGCCCAGGACGCCGCCACCGTTCCGAAGACCAAAGCCACCCGCAGCGCGCGGCCCAGCCCCTCGTCAGCCTTGGCGGCCGAGAGTTCCGCGGCGACGACGATGATACTGGCGGCGATGGCCGACAGGATCAGGCCAAGGATGACGCCCCGCCCCTCGTCCTGCCCGGCGGCGCTCGCGCGGATACGGGCCGGGTCGGCGCCCCACATCCGGCCGATGGTGGCGACGATGAAGAGGAGGCAGGTGGCGTCCCACGCGAAGATGGCCGAGGTAAGCGGCCTTGGCCCCGAGGGCGCGAGCAGGCAGACCGCCCACACCGCCGCGCCGCCTGCGATCGCCAGCAGGAGATTCGGCCGTGTGACCAGCGGTCCCAGGACGCGAGAAGGCCTGGCATGTAAGGAGCGCGTCATCGGACCTCTTTGAAGAAACCCACTTCGGCTGATCCGGAATCTATAGCCGAGCAGGGCCGAGTCGCCGCAGCGCAGACTCAAACCCTTGCCTTTCCTGACCCTTTCGCGTAAACGCCCCGCTCTTCGGAGTCGTCTGGCCAAAGGCATGCCAGGGCGGTTCATCAATACACCAGAGGACGGGGCCGCGAGGTTCCGCAGAGAAATGCCGAAGTTGAAGACTAAATCGGGCGTGAAGAAGCGCTTCAAGCTCACCGCGTCCGGCAAGCTGAAGGCCGGCGTCGCTGGCAAGCGTCACCGCCTGATCAGCCATAACGCGAAGTACATCCGTCAGAACCGTGGCACCAAGGTCATGAGCGAAGCTGACACCAAGATCGTCAAGCTTTGGCTCCCCTACGGCCTTTAAGGAGAACTGACACATGGCTCGCGTGAAACGGGGCGTCGTCGCCCACGCCAAGCACAAGAAGGTTCTCGAGCAAGCCAAGGGCTTCTACGGGCGCCGCAAGAACACCATCCGCGCCGCCAAGGCCGCGGTGGACAAGGCCGGCCAGTACGCCTACCGCGACCGCAAGGTCCGCAAGCGCAACTTCCGTTCGCTGTGGATCCAGCGCATCAACGCTGCGGCTCGCCTGGAAGGCTTCACCTACTCGCAGTTTATCTTCGGCCTTGATAAGGCCGGGATCGAAGTCGACCGCAAAGTCCTGGCGGACATCGCGGGCGCCGATCCGGTCGGTTTCAAGGCCATCGCCGACAAGGTTCGCGCCGCGCTGGCTTGAGGCCATTTGAGTCCCGGACTCAACGACCCAACAAGAGCCCTCCGGCGTGAACCGCCGGAGGGCTTTTTGCTGCCCTCTTCCCGTGCACCGTCCGTTCCCTTAGACGAGCCCGTCATGACCGCCCAACTCGAAGCTGAAATCCTCGCCGCCGTCGACGCGGCGGGCGACATCGCCGCCCTTGAGGCCGTACGCGTGGCCGCCCTCGGCAAATCCGGCTCCATTTCCGAGCTGCTCAAGTCGCTGGGGGGCATGAGCCCTGACGAGCGGCGCGAACGCGGCCCGCAGATCAACGGCCTGCGCGACCGGGTGCAGAGCGCCATCGCCGCCCGCAAGGAGGTGCTGGAAACCGCCGCCCTGGACGCCAAGCTGGCCGCCGAGCGCGTGGACCTCTCTCTGCCCGCACCGCCCCGCCGCAAGGGCAGCGTCCACCCGACCATGCAGGTCATGGACGAGATGGTCGCCGTGTTCGCGGAGATGGGCTTCTCGGTCGCTGAAGGCCCGGACATCGAGACCGACTTCAACAACTTCACCGCCCTGAACTTCCCCGAGAAGCACCCGGCGCGGGAGATGCACGACACCTTCTTCCTGCCGGAAGACGCGGGTGGCGAGCGCAAGGTGCTGCGCACCCACACCAGCCCGGTGCAGGTGCGGGTGATGCACAAGGTCAACGAGAAGCTTCCGTCCTGGATCGCCAACGGCCAGGAGCCGCCGATCCGCGTGATCGTGCCGGGTCGCACTTTCCGAAAGGACAGCGACCAGACCCACACGCCGATGTTCCACCAGATCGAAGGCCTGGTGATCGACAAGGCGATCCACATGGGCCACCTGAAGTGGACGCTGGAGACCTTCCTCGCTCGCTATTTCGAGACCCCCGAGGTCGTCACCCGCTTCCGGCCGCACCACTTCCCGTTCACCGAGCCGAGCGCCGAGATGGACGTGCAATGCGACCGCTCCGGCGGCGAGGTGAAGATCGGCCAGGGAACCGACTGGCTGGAGATCCTCGGCTGCGGGATGGTTCACCCGAACGTGCTGCGCAACTGCGGGCTCGATCCGGACGTGTGGCAGGGGTTCGCCTTCGGCTGCGGCGTCGATCGCCTGGGCGTGCTGAAATATGGCATGCCGGACCTGCGCGACATGTTCGCCAGCGACGTCCGCTGGCTGGAGCACTACGGCTTCAGCCCCTATGCGGCGCCGAACCCGGCGACGGGGCTGAGCTGATGCCGGCCCAAGGCGCCCACAGCACACTGGAGCGCTTCGCGTTCGGGGACAGCCCGGCGATGGCCGACGAACTCCTGTCCCTGGTGCTCCAGGGACGGAAGACCGCGACCTGTTGGCCGGCGTCGCAGGGCCTCAAGGGCAGCGCGCCCGGAGCGTCTTACGTCGTTCTCGATAGTTCGGGAGCGCCGCGCGCGGTCATCGAATCCACCGAACTGGTCCAGCGCAGGTTCGACCAAGTGCCGGATGACTTCGCCGCCGCAGAGGGCGAAGGCGATCTGAGCTATGCGCACTGGGCCGTCGTCCACGAAGACTGTTTCACCCGCGAAGGCGCGTTCGCCCCAGACATGATGCTCTGGTGCGAGCGCTTCCGCCTGGTCGAGATCATCGGCGGAGGAGCCGATCAATGAAGTTCACTCTCTCCTGGTTGAAAGACCACCTCGACACCGACGCCAGCGTCCAGCAGGTCGTCGACGCCATGACCATGGCCGGCCTGGAGGTCGAGCACGTCGACGATCCGGCCTCGAAGCTGGCCGCGTTCTCGGTCGCCAAGATCGTCGAGGCGGTGCAACACCCCAACGCTGATCGCCTGCGCGTCTGCCAGGTCGAGACCAAGGACGGGCGACTGGAGATCGTCTGCGGCGCCCCAAACGCGCGCGCCGGCATCACCGTCGTCTACGCCCCCATCGGCGCCTATGTGCCGGGCCTGGGCGTGACCCTGGTCGAAAAGCCCGTCCGCGGCGTGGTGTCCAACGGCATGCTATGCTCGGGCTCTGAGCTCGAGGTGGCCTCCGAGGCCGACGGCATCATGGAACTGCCCGACACGCTGGCGGTCGGAACGCCGGTGGCGGAGGCGCTGGGCCTGGAAGCGGTCATCGACTTCGAAGTCACCCCCAACCGCCCCGACTGGCTGGGCGTGGTGGGCATCGCCCGCGATCTGGCCGCAGCCGGGCTGGGCAAGCTGAAGGACGTGTCGGTCGCACCCGTGCCCGGCAAGTTCCCGAACCCGATCGAGATCCGACTCGACGGCTCGGACGGTTGCCGCCAGTTCACCGGCCGGCTGATCCGCGGCGTGAAGAACGGGCCCTCGCCGGCCTGGCTGCAGCAGAAGCTGACCTCCATAGGCCTGCGCCCGATCAACGCCCTGGTCGATGTGACCAACCTGATCTCCTATGACCGCGCCCGGCCGCTGCACGTCTATGACGCGGCCAAGCTGGCCGGCGGCTTCATCGAGGCCCGCGCCGGCAAGGACGGCGAGAGCGTCGAGGCGCTGGACGGCAAGACCTACACGGTCACGCCGGAGATCACCGTCATCGCAGATGGCTCCGGCGTCATCGGACTGGGCGGCGTGATGGGCGGGACCTCGACCGGCTGCTCGGACGAGACCACCGACGTCTTCGTGGAGAGCGCCTGGTTCGATCCGATCCGCGTCGCCCAGACCGGCCGCACGACGGGCATCACCTCCGACGCCCAGTATCGCTTCGCGCGGACGGTCGATCCCGCCAGCCAGGTCCCCGGCCTGGAACTGGCCACCAAGCTGATCCTGGAGCTCTGCGGCGGCGAGCCGTCCGAGGTCACTGTGGTCGGTGAGGCCCCGGCCGCGCCTGGACCGATCGCCTTCGACCGTAGCTATGTGCGCCAGCTTTCCGGGCTGGATCTGTCGCGCGAGCGGATCGATCAGATCCTGGTCGACCTGGGCTTTGCGCTGGACGGCGAGGCGGTGACCCCGCCGACCTGGCGCCGCGACGTGGAAGGCAAGGCCGACCTGGTCGAGGAAGTGGCGCGGATCGAGGGCTACGACGCCCTGCCCGCCTCGCCGCTGCCCGAGGTTCCGCCGGCCGCCGGCGGCGTGCTGACCGCCCGCCAGGGCCGCATGCGCGCTGGCCGCCGGGCCATGGCCGCCAAGGGCTATGCCGAGACCATCACCTGGAGCTTCTGCAAGCGCGAGGTGGCCCGCCTGTTCGGCGGCGGACAGAACGCGCTGGTGATCACCAACCCGATCGCCTCGGACCTGGACTGCATGCGTCCGTCGATCCTGCCCAACCTCATCGACGCCGCCGGCCGCAACGCGCGCCGGGGTTTCCCGGACGTGGCGCTCTTCGAGATCGGCCCGTTCTACAAGGGCGATCAGCCGGCCGACCAGATGACGGCGATCAGCGCTGTGGTCGCCCCGCACGCGCCGCGCCGCTGGGATGGCGCACCGGCCGACGCTCTCTATGAGCTGAAGGGCGACGTGCTGTCGCTGCTCGAAGATCTGGGCGCGCCGACCGGCTCGCTGCAGGTTTCGCAGTCGGGGCTTTCGGACTGGTGGCATCCGGGCCGGGCCGCGGCCCTGCGCCTAGGCAAGAACACGCTGGTCGAGTTCGGCGAGATCCACCCCCGGATCCTCAAGGCGCTGGACGTCGAGGGGCCGGTGCTGGCCTTCGAACTGGTGCTCGACAACCTGCCCGAGCCGAAGAAGAAGGCGACCAAGACCAAGCCTGCCCTGGAGCTCTCACCCCTCATGCCGCTCAGCCGCGATTTCGCGTTCGTGGTGGCCGAGGAGGTGGCGGCCGGCGAACTGACCAAGGCCGTGGCCGGCGCCGACAAGGCGTTGATCAAGGAAGCGCGGGTGTTCGACGTCTATCGCGGCCCCGGCGTACCGGAAGGCTCCAAGTCGGTCGCCGTGGAGATCCTGGTCCAGCCGCGCGAGAAGACCCTGACCGAGGCCGAGATCGAGGCGCTATCGGCCAAGGTGGTCGCCGCCGCTGACAAGGCCGTGAGCGCCAAGCTGCGCACTTGACCTGACGAGGCCGGATCGGGACCTCTCGCGCTTGGATAGCCAGAGAGGTCCCGAACCGGATGACAGACGTCGCAGCCCGCCAGTCGAAGCCCAAGCCCACCGCCGAGCGGTGGCTGGAATCGGGCCTGTTCCATTCGCGCTGGCTGATGGCGCCTTTCTATGTCGGATTGGTCGTGGCGCTGGCGGCGCTGCTGGTGGTGTTCTTCGCCGAGGCGGTCCACGAGTTCTCGCACCTGCTCACCATGACGCCGAACCAGGCGATCATGATGGTGCTGAAGTTGATCGACCTGTCGCTGGCCGGAAATCTGCTGCTGATCGTGATCTTCTCGGGCTACGAGAACTTCGTCTCGAAGATCGACACGCCCGACGATGAAGACCGGCCTAGCTGGATGGGCACCGTCGACTTCTCGGGCCTGAAGATGAAGCTGATCGCCTCGATCGTGGCGATCTCGGCCATCGCCCTGCTCAAGGCCTTCATGGAGCTTTCGGAAGGCAAGGAACTGGATGACCGCAGCCTGACCTGGCTGGTGGTGATCCACGTCACCTTCGTGGTCTCAGGCGTACTGCTGGCGCTGATGGACTGGCTGGCGGCCAAGGTCGACAAGCACTAGGCGCGGGCGAGCTCGTCCAGGATCGCCTCGCGGCAGACGTCCGGCGCCTGCCGCAGCAGGTCATGGCCGCAGCCGGCCAGGGTCTCCACCCGAACGTTGGGGTAGGCCGCAAGC
>JAEXKM010000022.1 GCA_023445705.1 Pseudomonadota bacterium | reverse complement strand
CCAGAGAGCACGCCACCGAGCTGGCGACGTAGAAGCTCGCAGCGCCGTATGCGCCTCGCTCCCACAGCAAGGCGGTGTCGAGTGAGAAGGCCGAGAAGGTCGTGAAGCCGCCGAGGACGCCCGTCGTCAGAAGCAGCCTCAGATGCTGGCTGGCGGCCTCGCCGCGAAAGGCGAACCAGCCGGTCAGCACGCCCATGGCGAAGCATCCGGCGATGTTCACCAGCAGGGTGGAGAGCGGAAACTGCAACGAGATCGCCAGAGGCACGGCGCGGTTCACCCCGTGCCGCAGCACGCCGCCGACCCCCGCGCCCAGGAAGACCAGCAAGGTCAGGTAAAGTTCTCGTCCCATCCGAACCTCACAAAAGGCGGGCGCACCTACCCCCGCCGCGTCAGCAGCACAGGCAGGAGTCATCAGCCTCATGGCGGTTATCGGGGGACCCCATCCCCATCAAGCGCCGTTCTACGACACCCCCCGCCGTGAAGAAAGGCTGGAGCAGCCCCGGTTTCGAGGCGTTGTCCTCTACGGGGCGCAGGAGGACATCAGCATGAGCAAGCTGGACCAATCCGATCGGGACCATCTCCAGGCCCGTCAGTTCGCCTTTCCCAAGCAGCGCAAGGAGCCCCTGGAAGACGCCCGCCACGTGCGCAACGCCGTAGCCAGGTTCGATCAGGTCGAGCGCGTCACGGACGCCGAGCGCGACGAGGCATGGAACCGCATCGAAGCGGCCGCCAGGAAGTTCGACGTCAAGCTCGAGGAGCATAGCTGGCGGGAACTTGGCAAACCAAGGCACTAGGCGCAGGACCTTCCGTTCTTCACGATCGGGCGCCCCCAGCCGCAGCCTCGATGCGTTCGTGTCGCTGTTGCGCGGAGCCGACATCTCGCTGGTCGCCGACGTCCAGGCCGATGGGACGATCCGCTATCCGGCCCCGGCGGCCACCGAGAACACCCAGATCGGCCCGCGCCACTGTTCGCCGTCGCCCTCGACCGCCACCGGATCGGTGACGCCCGCCGCGGCGATGGCGCGGGGCCAGAAGGCCTTGGCGGCCATGTTGGAATCCTTGATCGCCACCTCCCAGTCCCCCGGCAGCGACGTCAGGACCTGGCGCACCGCTTCGGTAGCCACCCCATGGCGACGGAATTTCCGCGCCACGAAGAACTCCGCCATGTTGTGCTGCACCTGCCCGCCGCGATGTGAGCGGGTGTTGACGAAGGCGAAGCCCGCGACCTTGTTCCCCAGCCGGATGACGAAGGCGCGCCACTCCGGATCGGTCCAGTATTCGGGCGGCGGCTGGAACGTCCCGAACCCGCCGCGCTCGTCGAAGTCGAGGGCGTCCGACTGCGCGCTCTCCTGCTCCGAGAAATCGTAGACATAGAACTGCAGCAGGCCTTCCAGAAGCGGGCGTTCGGAAAGCGGCGCAGGCGTCACGCTCACGATGGCCGGAACGGCGGCGGCTGGTTCGAACATCTTGCTCCAGCGCCCTCGCCTGCTCGATCGGATCCCAGTTTCCTAGGCCATATCCGCGCTTGCGTCAGGCCCCGCTCGCCCGATCTACGCCCCGCGGCAGGGCGACGCTTAGCAATTGCATGACATTGGGATTAAAGGCGTTGATGAACGGGCCCGCCGCGGCGCTGGAGCATCGAATGATCAAGACCGCCGCCGACGGCGACACGGCCTTCCTCGGGCATCCGCGCGCCCTGGGCTACCTTGCCTTCTCCGAAACCTGGGAACGCTTTTCCTACTACGGCATGCAGTCGCTGCTGGTGCTGTACATGACCAAGCAGTTGCTGCTCAGCCCGCAAGTCGAGCGCATCGCCGGTTTCCCAGCCTTCCACGCCTTCATCGAGGCGATCTATCATCCTGGCGCCTCGACCCAGGCGGTCGCCTCGGCGATCTTCGGCCTCTACACCAGCCTCGTTTATCTGACCCCGATCCTCGGCGGCTTCCTGGCGGACCGGCTGCTGGGCAAGACGCGCACGATCGTCCTTGGGGCGCTGCTCATGGCGGCCGGTCATTTCCTGATGGCCTTCGACGTCTCCTTCCTGCTGGCCCTGCTCTGCCTGATCCTCGGCACGGGTTGCTTCAAGGGCAACATCGCCGGCCAGGTCGGCGCCCTCTACGGCGACAAGGACCTGCGCCGGGCGGACGCGTTCCAGATCTTCTACCTGGGCATCAACGCCGGCGTCATCGCCGCCCCGCTGATCGCTGGCACGCTGGGCGAGAAGGTCGGCTGGCACTACGGCTTCGGCGCAGCCGGGGTCGGCATGCTCATCGCCCTGGTCATCTATCTGAGCGGCCGCCGCCATCTGCCGCCTGATCCCCCGCTCCGGGCTAGAGGCGTTACGCGGCCGAAGCTTCGGCCGAGCGAAAGGCAGTCCATCCTGTTGCTGATCGCCCTGTTGCCGGTGATGGCCGCCTCGGTGCTCTGCAACCAGCAGATTTTCAACGCCTACCTGGTCTGGGCCGACCGGGCGGTGAACCTGGAGTTCATGGGGCAAAGGGCGCCCACCACCTGGCTGATCACCCTCGACTCCATCGTTTCGGTCTCGTTCCTGGCGATCATGGTCGTCTTCTGGCGCATGTGGGCCACGCGCTTCAAGGAGCCGAACGAGATCGGCAAGCTGACCATCGGCGCCTTCATCTCGGTCGGCGGGGCCCTGTGCCTCGCGGCCGGCGCAGCCATCGCCGAGGCCACCGGCGGCAAGGTCAATATTCTATGGTGCGTGGCCTTCCACGTGCTCAACAGCATCGCCTTCGCGAACATCCTTCCGGTGTCGCTGGCCCTCTTCGCCCGCGCCGCGCCGAAGGCGGTCGCCGGCTCGATCATCGGCGTCTACTACCTGCACCTCTTCATGGCGAACCAGACCGTCGGGATCCTGGGCGGTCTGCTGGAGAAGATGCCCGCCAGCCGCTTCTGGCTGATGCACGCGGGTATTGCGCTCGGGGCCGGGCTGGTCTTCCTGCTGGTGGGCCGCGTCTTCGCCCAGCGCCTCAGTCCGGAGAACATCGAGTCCGAGCCCGCCGGCCCGGCGGCCTGACGCGCCTGGCCTCCGGACCCGCGAAGGGGTCCGGAGGCGGCGCTTCAACGCCTAGAACCGGTACTGCAGTTCGAGGCCGTAGGTCCGCGGGAAGATCAGGCTCACCGAGCGCCGCGCCCCGACGGCTGTCACGCCGGCCGGACTGGCCGTCGAACTCCCGAAGCCTTCCTCGTCGGTGATGTTCTTGACGAAGGCGATGACCGTGTAGCGGTCTTCCACGTCACGCCAGAGCGCCCGCAGGTCCCCCGTGGTGAACGACTCGGTTCGGTAGATCGGGTTGGCGAACAGGGTCGACTGCTGCGGGTCCACATAGCTCGCCGTGCCGCTGAAGGTCAGCGTTCCCGGCGAGAAGTGCACGTTGTAGGTCGCCCCCAGCGTCAGCTTGTTGCGCGGCGACAGCGGCAGATCGTTGCCCACGACGCTCTGGTACACGCGACCGCCAACCGCCGCGCCGACAGGCTGTGCGCCCGGCGCCTGAGCCAGCGGGTCGGCGGTGTCGACGAAGCAGCAGCCGGAATCGAGTTCGGTGTTGAGGTAGGCGTAGCTCAGCATGAGCTGCAGATTGTCGATGGGCGCCCACAGGCTCTCGAGTTCCAGCCCCCAGATCGAGGCGTCCAGGTTCAGGAACTGCGTCGCCGTGATCGTCCCCAGCGGGGCGGTCAGCGGAGCCTGGAAGTCCTTGTAGTCGGTGTAGAACAGCGCCGCGTTCATCTGCAGGCGACCACCGAACGTCTTCTTCGCGCCG
Organism: Pseudomonadota bacterium; assembly: GCA_023445705.1. Lineage (GTDB taxonomy): Bacteria > Pseudomonadota > Alphaproteobacteria > Caulobacterales > Caulobacteraceae > Phenylobacterium. The sequence continues at coordinate 498 of JAEXKM010000022.1, read as the reverse complement.
AGTTCGAACGAGTTGACGTACTCGGGATCGGCATAGGGGTCAGGCGAAAGGCCGTTGGACCCGAGCCAGCCGCCCGACTTGTAGCCCCGCGAATAGCGCAGATAGAGGTTGGTGCTGGAATCCGGCTCCCACTGGACCCCCAGGGTTCCGGTCAGAGCGTCCCAGTCGCCCGACAGGTTGCGCCGCAGGCCGCCGGTCGGATTGGCGACCAGGTTCGCGGTCAGCGGGTTTGCCGCGCAGGAGGCCATGGTGGTCCCGCCGCAGACCTGCTGGATGGTCACGTCGACCGCATAGGCCTGGGCGACGGCCGGCGGGGCCAGGGCTCCGAACGCCAGCGCCAGGGCCGGCGTGCGCGCCACATAGCGGGCGATGTCGTAACCGGTCTTGTCGTCATAGGTGTAACGAAGCCCGGCCGTCAGGGTCCAGTTCTCGGCGAACTTCCAGTCGATCTGGCCGAAGGCGGCGTAGGACTTGGTTTCCAGGTGCCCGTCCACATAC
>JAEXKM010000035.1 GCA_023445705.1 Pseudomonadota bacterium | reverse complement strand
AAGGTGCGTCTGGCCCGTGCGGTCGTTTCCGAACCGCGCCTGGACCTTCCGCCCGACCCCCAGCACGTCGAGCGCTGCCGCAGCCTGCTGGCGTTCATCGAAGGGGTCCGAGCCAGCGCGAACTATGGCGGTTTCGCTTCCACCCGCGCCCAGATCATCGAAAAGGCGGGGGAGATCCTGGATCAATACGTGGAGGACGTGCTGGCTGCGATCCGCGATCACGCCGCGCCCGACCAGGATGTGGCCGAGCGCCTGCTCGAGGCTGCGGCGGAGTTCATGGCCGCCGTTCGCGAGCCACGGGCGGGGGAAATTGTAAGGCGCCGGACCGCGGCCGCCTTCGCAGTGGTGTCGGCCGCCCGTCATGGCGGCTTCGAGGCTGGGTAGCGGCTTGCCTGCGTCTGCGCGGATCGGCCTGTAGAACTGGCGCGCTCTTTCGGATAAAGCCCCGCCATGATCGCGTTTTGGGTGGTCGCGGGCGTGCTCTCTGCACTCGGCGCCGGCCTTATCTTGTGGAGTTCGGCGCGCGCGGCCAGGGCCGCGGTCGCAAGCGATCCCACGACTGCGCTCTATCGCCGACAATTGCGCGAAATCGACGACCTCGCCGAACGGGGCCTAATTCCCGAGGCCGAGCGGGCGGTGACCCATGCGGAGGCGGCGCGCCGATTGCTCGGCGCCGCCGACCGTGAGGCCGGGACGTGGAGCGCGGACTTTGCGCTGCGCAAGCCGGTCCTGGTGATCGCCGCGCTGACGCCTGTCCTGGCGCTGGGCGTCTATTTCGCCGTCGGGTCTCCGGCCTTTCCGGACCATCCCTTCAAGGCTCGGGTCGCCCAGTGGCGAGCGGCCGATCCGGCCAGCCTGACGCCGCCGCAGATGGCGGTCGTCCTGCAATCGCTGATCGACGAACGGGGCGGCGATCCCGAGGCCTATACCTATCTCGCCCAAGCGAACATGGCGTCCGGCGACACTTCGGGCGCCTTGCGGGCCATGCGCCACGCCGTCGAACTGGCGCCTGACCGCGCCGACCTGTGGGAAGGACTGGGCGAGGTCTTCGTCGTCGAGGCCCAGGGCGAGGTGACGCCCCAGGCCAAGCGCGCCTTCGAAGAGGCGCTCAAGCGCGACCCCAAAACCGTCAACGCCAGGTTCCACCTGGCCCGCGCCCAGATCGACGCCGGCGCGCGCGAGGAAGGGCTGGCCGCCTGGCGCGCCCTGGCCGAGGAGCTTCCGCCGACCGACGTGCGCAGGGCGGCCGTTCGCCAGGCGATCGCGACCGCCGAAGGCGCGCCGGCGCCGAAGTTCGACAATCAGCAGCAGGCCGCGGTCCAGGGCATGGTCGCCAGCCTCGCCGCCCGGCTCGCCGCCGAGCCCAACGATCCCGAGGGATGGGTCAGGCTCGTGCGCTCCTATGCGGTTCTCGGCGATACAGCCAAGCGGGACGAGGCCCTGGCGGCCGCCCGCGCGCGCTATGCCGGCGAACCGGAGTTGCTGCAGGCGCTCGACGCCGCAGCCCGTACGGAACCCATGCGATGAGTGGTTGGCTTCCCAAGTCCCGCAAGGCGCGGCGCAGGCTTTACCTGATCGGGGCGATCGCGCCGGTCCTGGCGCTGGCGGCCGGGCTGACGCTGTGGGGCCTCTCCGACTCCATTTCGTTCTTCTACACGCCAGCCCAGGCCGCTGCGGCCAAGCCGCCGGTGGGGCGCTCGGTGCAACTCGGCGGCCTCGTGCAGCCGGGCAGCGTGGTCAAGCACGCCGACGGCCGGGTGGAGTTCGTCGTCGCCGACCAGCAGGCGACCGCCAAGGTGCATTTCGCCGGCGACCTGCCCGACCTGTTCCGCGAGGGCCAGGGCATCGTCGCGACCGGCTCCTTCCGCGACGACGGCGAGTTCGAGGCCCGCCAGGTGCTGGCCAAGCACGACGAACGCTACATGCCTCGTGAGGTCTCCAAGGCCTTGAAGGAACAGGGTGAGTGGCGCGGCGAAGGTGCGCCGCCGCCCAGCTACCAAACCGGCGCGACCCAGCCATGATCGTTGAGATCGGAGCCTTCGCCCTGGCGTTCGCCCTGGCGCTTTCGCTGGCCCAGGCGATTTTGTCGGCCGCCGGCCGGATCCGTCGCTCTTCGGTCCTGGCCGGGGCGGGGCAGGGCGCGGCGATCGCGGCCTTCGTGTCGCTGGCGACCGCGTTCGCCGCATTGATGTACGCCTTCGTGGTTTCGGATTTCTCCGTCGCCAACGTCGCGGCGAACTCCCATACCGCCAAGCCGCTGCTCTACAAGATCGCCGGAACCTGGGGCAGCCACGAAGGCTCGATGCTGCTTTGGTGCCTCGCGCTGACCGGCTGCGGGGCTGCGGTGGCCGCCTTCGGCCGGGACCTGCCGGCAGGCCTGAAGAGCCTGACCATCGCGGTCCAGGGGCTGCTGGGCGTGGTCTTCCTCGCCTACACCGTATTCGCCTCCAATCCGTTCGTGCGCCTGCCGCAGGCGCCGGTGGAAGGGCGTTCGCTCAACCCGTTGCTGCAGGACCCGGCCCTCGCCTTCCACCCGCCGGCGCTCTATCTCGGCTATGTCGGCATGTCGGTGGTGTTCTCCTTCGCCGTCGCCGCCCTGATCGAGGGGCGCGTCGACGCCGCCTGGGCGCGCTGGGTTCGTCCCTGGACGCTGGCGGCCTGGAGCGCGCTGACCGTGGGCATCGCCCTCGGCTCCTTCTGGGCCTATTACGAGCTCGGCTGGGGTGGCTGGTGGTTCTGGGACCCGGTCGAGAACGCCAGCTTCATGCCGTGGCTGATTTCGGCCGCGCTCCTGCACTCGGCCATCGTCACCGAAAAGCGGGGCGCGCTGACCGGCTGGACCGTCTTCCTGGCGCTGGCGTCCTTCTCCTTCTCGATGTTGGGCGCCTTCCTGGTCAGGTCTGGCGTGCTGACCTCCGTCCACGCCTTCGCGGTCGATCCGACCCGGGGCGTTCTGCTGCTCATCATCCTGGGCGTCACGGCGGGCGCGGGCTTCGCGCTCTTCGCCTGGCGGGCGCCGACACTCGGCCGCGGCGGCGTCTTCGCGCCGATCAGCCGCGAGAGCGCGCTGGTGCTGAACAACATCCTGCTGGCCGCAGCCACGGCGACCGTGCTGCTGGGCACCCTCTATCCGCTGATGCGGGAAGCGGCGACCGGCGAGGCGATCTCCGTAGGGCCGCCATTCTTCAACCTGACCTTCACGCCGTTGATGGCGGCGCTCGCGCTGATCCTTCCCGCAGGCCCGCTGCTGGCCTGGAAGCGGGGCGATCTGCAGGGAGTCATGCAGCGCCTGTGGGTCGCGGCCCTGATCGCGCTCGCCTGCGGCCTTGCGGCGTTCGCGCTGATCAGCCCGCGCAAGGCGTTCTCGGCGGCAGGCGTCGCCATGGGCGCCTGGCTGGTTCTCGGCGCCTTGGTCGAGCTCGGTGAGCGGACCCGGATGTTCCGCGTCTCGGCCGCCGAGAGCTGGCGGCGGTTCGTGGGCCTTCCGCGCGGCGCCTGGGGCATGACCCTGGCCCATCTCGGCCTCGGTGTCTTCGTGCTCGGGGCCTGCTTCGAGACGGGCTGGAAGATCGAGGCCGCCGAAACCCTGCCGGTCGGCGGTCGTCTGGCCCTGGGCGAGTACAGCCTCGTACTCGACGACATCCGCGCGGTCGACGGGCCGAACTACGAGGCCGAGCGCGGCCTGCTGCGGGCCTTCAAGGGCGAGAAGCAGATCTGCGCGCCGACGCCCGAGCGCCGCTTCTATCCCACCGGCGGCCAGACGACCTCTGAGGTCGCTATCTGCACCCGGGGCCTGGATCACCTCTACGTCGTGCTGGGCGAACGCCGTGATGCTGGCGGCCAGCCGGTCTGGCTGGTCCGCGCATACTGGAACCCCTGGGCGCTGCTGATCTTCCTGGGGCCGGCGATCATGGCCATTGGCGGGCTGATCTCGCTCAGCGACCGGCGCCTGCGTCTGGCTGCCGGCCGCCGCCTGGTGGAGGCGACAGCGTGAAGCGGCTCCTGGCCGCGATGGCGGCGATCCTCTGCATCGCCGCGGCGTCCGACCCGGCCGAGCGCCTGCCCGACCCGGCGCAGGAAGCGCGGGCGCGCGAGCTCTTCCGCGAAGTCCGCTGCCTGGTCTGCCAGAACGAGTCGATCGACGACTCGAACGCCGAACTGGCCGCCGACCTGCGCCGCCTGGTGCGCGAGGAGGTGAAGGCCGGAAAGTCGGACGACGAAGTGCGCAGGCATCTCACCGACCGCTATGGCGAATTCGTTCTGCTCAAGCCCGCCTTTTCCTGGGGCAATGCGGCCCTTTGGGGCGCCCCGGTCCTGGTCGTGCTTGCAGGACTCATCCTCCTCATGCGCAACTTCCGCAACCGGTCCGAGGATCAGGATCTGTCCCCCGAAGAGATCGAACGACTGAACCGGCTGTCGCGCGATTGAGCGCCGTGACAAGATTGCGCCAAACAATGAACGCTATGAAGCACCGAGCGTGACCTAAACGTAACTTGAGAGACGTTGCGCTCTCGGGCATCGAACCTAGGTTGTCGGGTAGGGGACCATGGTGTTGAGTCCCGCCTCCCACAGGGAAATTGAAGGCATATGACCTCGAAGAAGACCGGTTACCTCCTCGGCGCTCTCGCTGGCGTGGGTGTCGCCACCGCCGCCCTGGCCGGCGCAAACTTGTCCGATCAGCCTCGCGCCGACTCGACCGTGGACCGCGGCCTGCTGATGCGCACCTCCACGGCTCCCATTTTCGCGCCGCCGCCTGGTGCGCCGCTTTCGTTCGCCGACATCTTCGAGAAGGTCTCGCCCGCCGTCGTGTCGATCAACGTCACCTCGGAAGTGGACGCCTCGGCGCTTCGCCGCGTCCCTGGCTTCGAGAATTTCCCCTTCGACATCGTGCCGCGGGGCCAGGCGCCTGGCGGCGGCGACGATGACGAAGGCCAGGGCGGCGGCCAAGGCGGGCAGGGCGGGCAAGGTGGCCAAGGCCGCAACCCGCGCCTTCCCAGCCAGCAGTCCTCGGGCTCCGGCTTCTTCATCTCCGCGAACGGCTACATCGTCACGAACAACCACGTCGTCGAGAACGCCAAGGAGATCAAGGTCGTGCTCAAGGACGAGCGCGAACTGAACGCCACCATCGTCGGCCGCGACGAGGGCACCGACCTCGCCGTGCTGAAGGTCGAGGGCTCGGGCTTCCCCTATGTGAATTTCGAGAACGCCGCCAAGCCGCGCGTCGGCGATTGGGTCATCACGGTGGGTAACCCGTTCGGCCTTGGCGGCACCGCCACGGCCGGCATTATTTCGGCCTATGGTCGCGACATCGGCGAAACCTTCGTCGACTTCATTCAGATCGATGCGCCGATCAACCGGGGCAACTCCGGCGGTCCGACCTTCGACGTCTATGGCCGGGTCATCGGCGTGAACACGGCGATCTTCTCACCGTCGGGTGGTTCCGTCGGCATCGGCTTCGCAATCCCCGCGGATCTGGCCGACACGATCACCAAGCAACTGATGGCCGGCGGCAAGGTGACCCGCGGCTACATCGGCGCGACCATCCAGAACTTCACCGCCGAAATGGCCG
>JAEXKM010000216.1 GCA_023445705.1 Pseudomonadota bacterium | reverse complement strand
GCCCACGCCCGCCGCCCCAGCCGCGCCGCTGGCCGCCGCGCTTCCGCTGACCGCCGCTAATGCGCCCCGCGCTGCGATGGCAGCCTTTACGACATCGTTCAGCCCCTTGATCGTCGCCGCGATCGGGCCGCCGGCGGCGGCGAGCGCGAGCAAAGCAAGGCCGGCGTTCTGGGCGCCGGTCGGCAATTCGTTGAAGGCCTCAAGGGCGTGCGTGGTCCAGGTCAGCACCTCCTTGGCGATAGGGAGGAACTGATCGCCGAGGCGCTCGGCGGTTTCGATGAACTCTTTCCGCGTACGCTTCTGCTGCTCCGCGAGCGTATCGGACTCGCGCGCGACCTGGCCCTGCATCTCAGCCGACTGGCGCAGGATGATGTTGGCGCGAGCGATCGACTTGGCCGCCTCAGACGCATCGGCGGCGTTGCCCTTGAACCCCAAGCGAAGCAGCTCAGCCTTGGTGGCGGTTTCGTTGACGATGATCCCGAAGCGCTTGAGCGGCTCGGTTTCACCCGTAATCCCGGAAATCACCGCTCGGAACGCCTCAGCGTCAGACACGTCGCGAAACGCAGCGATATCTAGCGAGCGCCGCTGCAACTGGTCGACGACCGACATGGACTGTTCGGCGTCGACGCCGAGCGCGACCAGCACGGACCGGAGCTGGGTGAAGTTGTCCTTCACGTCCGTCTCAAGCCGGTTGAACTGGTCGGCGATCTCGCTGACCGCAGCCTGCGCCTTCACAGGCATGTCGCGGAATGTCTGCTCGAAGGCGCCGTTCACCGCCTCAGCGCGCTTCGCCGCATTGATGGAGAATGCGGTCAAGGCGCCGAGGGCGACGGCCGAGACCGCCGACAGCCGGCCTAGGCCATCCCCAGCAGCCGAACCCAGTTTGGCCAGGTTCTTATCCAACTCGCGTTGGCGCTTCTCGATGTCGCGCGCCGTCTTGTCGAACTTCCCATGCGCGCGATCGAGCGCTTTCTCCATGCGCCGGATGTCGGCGGACATGGTCAGCAGAAGCTGCTCGGCGTCTGTGGTGGCCATTGCCCTACCCGTACTTTCTGACGAGTTCGTCGTGCTCCTCGGGCGTTGGCGCCGGGGGCTTTTCTTCAGGTCCGTTGGCCTTGCGCCAACCGGCCCAGGCGGCAGAAAACTGCCAAAGGCTCATCTCGCCGACCTGCGCCGGCGAGAAGCCCATCACGGCGCCGAGGCCGTAGAATCCGGAGAACCGGATGCGGTCTCGCGGGAGAGGGTCTGGGTCATCACCTCCCCCGCTTGCTCCTCCCCCGGCTCGTCATCCTCCACGCCTACGACGGCGGCCGACACGATGGCCTGCGCGATCGGCACGAACTGGCCCATCGGAAGATCATCGAAATATCGGCGAATGACGGAGGAGGCCTCAGCTTGAGCTGCACCGGCGCCGAGAAGCCCCTGAATGATCACTTCCCGCAGGTCGTGAACCTTCCAGGTGCCCTGGACGTAGCGACGGATCAGCTCCATCGGCCCCGCGTCACATTTCTCGTCAATGGCTTCGAGCTGCTTGATGCCAAGCCGGAAGAGTCGCTCTTCCCCGCCAAAGAGCAGGGTTACCGACGCCGAACGACTCACGGCTCTTCCGCGGGCGCGTTCGGAGCATCGCCGACCGGCCCATCGGAGAGCAGGGCGATCGAGCACATCGCCTTTTCACCTCGGTTCCCCGTCACACCGAACTCGGTGAGATGAAGCTTTGGGCTCCAGATCACGCCGCCGTCCACGGAGGGGACGTCAAGCACGACGAGGCATTCCTTGGACGCGTCGCTCTTCCACCACGCATAGAAGAACGGCACGTCGGGCGTGTTGAGCGTGCCCGACCCATTCACGCTCATGGATAGGTTTGTCTTCTCCCGCGCGATCCACGCCAGCATGTCCGGATCGTCGCAGTCGGGGATATCGACGTCGTTGGTCCCGGCCGTGAAGGTGACCCCGCGCTCGGCGTTGATCGAGCACATGTGCTTATAGACGCCCGGCTCCTCGGGATCGGCGACCTTGAGCAACAGCTTCACACCACGGGTGTGCTTAACGGGCGCCATCGGCGGCCTCCTCTAGGATTTTGGGGATAGCCCTGCGCGGGCCGGCGATCTGGGCTTTCAGCCCGAGATGGGGATGGTCAGGTAGCGGAAGGTGAGCACGCCGTGCGTGGCGCCGTCCGGATCAGTCAGAAATCGAACACCTTCGTAGGCGTGCTCGATTGTCTCATGGCCGGCTATCGCCAGGTCGGCGTTCAACAGGCGACGGAGCACCGCCTCGATCGCCCGAGCCCTACGGTTCGAAGGCGGCTCAGGCTTGTCCCAAAGGTGCAGGGTCGAGAAAATCTCGGACCCCTCCTGGCATTCGTCACTGTCGTCGATGATCTGGTCTTCGCCGATGACGAGGTAGGGGTAAGCCACGTTGGGCGGCCGGACCGGATAGATCCGCGGTTGAGCGAGACCCATCGCCGCCGCAAGGGCCGCAGAATCACGAACGGCCGCCTCTTGGGCGATCGAAAACTGCTCGGCGACGTCGCTCACGTCGTCTTCGCCGCAGCTCTCGCGGCCTTCTTCGCGACGTTCGCAAGGCCACGCTTATACTTCTTCCGGCGCGCCCGGTACGGCGGGTAGAAGAAGGGGTTCGCAGGCATCTTCTCAGTCCCGAGCTCCTGACCCAGTGCGTAGTCATAGCTTGGGGCGTTGCCCTTTTCCGACTTGCGCACCGGTCGCGTCGTCGCTTCGCCCCCTGCCCGCACCTGGACGGCGATACGCCGGTCGGTGGAGACGTCCTCTTTCTGAATGGATCCCTGGAGATCGCCATCACCGTACGGCGCGGCCCGCTTCTGAGCCTCCGTCAGATCGTCGCCATTGGCGTTTAGTTCGGCGCGAACCGCCCTCCGGACGCTAGGCGCGATCGCGCGAAGGCGCCGCTTGAAGCGGTTGGCGTTCTTGAATCCGAAGGCCATCAGAAGGTCCGCTTGGTTTCGGCAAGCACGTCCAGGAACCCCACATCGCGAGAGGGCTCAATGGACTTGATGTCGAAGGTTTGGTGAGGGGGCCGAGCGTTTAGCGCCTGCCAGGCGTTCGAAATCTGCCTGGCGTCGCTGCTCGCCCGGACAGTGATAATGACCGGCTGCACGCCTTGAAGTCGCTGCTCCTGCACCGCTTCCGAGCCTCGCAGGTAGACGAGATCAGCCGAGACGGTGAACGCATCCTCCCAGGGACCCAGCGGCTCGCCATTGGCGTCGGCGGCGCGGCGCTGAAACGTGAGGCGGTCGCGAAGCTTACCGGCCGGCGGCATCGCTACGCCTCACCGGGATTTCAACGGCATCGCCGCTGGCCACCATCCGCTCGCCCCAGGCGCGCTTGACGGTTTTGCGCATACCCGCCTTGTACGCGTAGGTGATCCGCCACTCTTCGGGCGGGGTCCAATACCGATCGCGGAGGAACAGCAGCCGCACCGGCCTAGACTCGCAGCCAGCGGTAAGGATCGACCAGCATCCGCGCAGCGCGCGAGAGCGGCTGATCGGTGTCGCCACGATTGGCGTAAAGATCGGCCAGAGCCAGAAGCGCGGCGACCTTGAATGCCGCCACCGCGCCGCTCCGCTGCGGGACAAGGTCGAGATTGCAGTACTGCATGACACTTGAGACAGCCGCGTCGGAATACGCTTCGATCAGAACGTCGTCGTCACTGTGCTCGACGCGCAGATGCGACTTCGCTAGCGCCAGGTCGAAGAGCGGCGCGGTTTCAGTGACGACGACATTCAGGGCCATGTTCAGCCTGCCGCGAGGTTCTTCGCCACGGCCTCGGCGCCGCTCAGCGACGGATCGTTCATGTCGATGCGATCCTGATGCTTCGGGCGACCCGCCGCGCCCTCGATAGCCGCAGTCGTGATCGCGGCAGCAGCAACCACGCCCTCCTCGGCCGAGGCTTCCGGCTTCGGATCTGGCTTCTTCTTCTCCGTCATTTCGTCCTCCTGACTGGTCCCGACTTGCCGAGGCGCACGCGAACCGCGTTCGTCTGGGAAAGTCGGGCCGGCGGTATGCCGGCCCGAACTCATTGCTAGGGCGCCACGCCAACCTTCAGCGCCTTCATGGCCATGGGGTTGTTGACCCCGCCGCCAACGCGCTTGGTCGTGTAGAAGTGGACGTACGGCTTGTTGGTGTAAGGGTCGCGCAGGACGCGAATGCCGATGCGATCGACCACGAGATAGGTCTCGTCCATGTCGCCGTAGAGGGCGGTGACAGCGCCCTCCGCCACGTCCGGCATGTCGGGCACATCGACGATCGGTTCGCCGAGCAGAGTGGAGGGCTGACCGAGCGCGAAGGACGGGTTCCAGATGTAGTTACCTTGGCCGTCCTTCAGTTTACGGACTGCGCCCTGTACCAAGCGGTTCATGTAGAACTTGGCGTTGCCGCGGTACTCGGTGGGCAACGCGGTGACGAGGTCGATCAAACCGTCAGTGCTCAGCCCGTCCGCGTCCCCCGAGAGCAGCGCCTCGATTGCGCCCCAGGGGTGTTTGGCAGCATTTGCCGCGCCGGTGACATAGGTAAGCAGCCCGAACGGCTTGTTCACGCCATTGCCGGACAGGAAGGCGATGTTTTCCTGCCGAGTGAACTCAACACGGACTTCCGAAGCGAGCCACTCCTCCAGATTGACCGCGGAATCGTCCAGCATCTGCTGGGTCGCGGCCGGGTTGGCGTAGATCTCGCCGGGCACGAAGCTAAGGGGCACGAAACCCGGCGTCGTCGTCTGCGGCCGGGCCGCCGTCTCCCCGACCCATCCGCTACCGATCGCGCGATCGGTATAGATCTTGGTGAAGCCCGCCGTGCTGATCGTGATGACGCGGGCGTTGGCGCGGATGGGGGAGATTTCCTTCACCTTGCCGGTGATGGTGCGATCCCACTCAACGGGGGCGAGATAGCCGCCTTCGGAGTCCACGCCCTTGTTCAGAGCGGCCTGGACATCGCCCTTGCGCATGTGCGCCTTGAACGCGCCGGCGTACTCCGGATCAGGCTGAATATCGCCGATGACGCCACCGGCGGCGCCAGCCGCAAGCTTCGCATTCATTTCGTCGATCACGGTTTGAGCGTTGGCGATCGCGTCGTCGATCTTGCCGAGCTTTTCGTTCACGACGGCATCGTCGGCCTTGGCGCTCAGCTTCTCGCCCTGGACCTTCTTGAATTCTTCAAAGGCGGCGTTGAGCTGGGCGATCATCGTCTTTGGATCGTTGACGTCGGCGCGGACGCCCTGGCCGACGATCGCACGCGGAGGGACGAGCGCCGTCGCGCCCGCCAGCATGGCGAGCTTGGTTTCGTGCTTCACAGTGTTCTCCTTAGGAACGAAGCGTTGCGAGGAGGGAGGCCAACGGCCCGCCCAGGTCGTGGTCGCCAGCGCCCGGCGTGGCGGCGTCATCAGTGGCAGCGCCAGGCGTGCCCTTGATCTTGTTGATGCGGTCGCGCGCCTGGGCACGGGTCAGGCCGCCGGCGACCAGCTGCAGCTCCATGGCGCGGATCTCGTTGACCTCGCGGTCCGCAGCCTTGGCGGTCTCGTCGGTGACGATCTTGTCGGCCGAAAGCAGGCTATCGGCGAAGCCGCGCTCGATCGCCTGGGCGCCGGACATGTAGGTCTCGGCGTCCATCCACTTGGCGATCTCGGCGGCGGGCTTGCCGGACCGCGCCGAGTAGACATCGACCATGGCCGCATCAAAGGGCTCGAGGAATTCAGCGGTTTCGCGCATGTCGTGCCGGTTGCCCATGGCGAGCACCCAGCAGTTATGGATCATCAGAAACGAGGCCGTTCCGATCTCCACCGTGTCCCCGGCCATGGCGATGATCGAGGCGGCGGAGGCCGCCATGCCCATGATCTTGACCGTGACGGCGTGGGGATGCTCGCGAAGCACATTGTAGATCGCGATACCTTCGAACATGTCGCCACCAGGCGAGTTGATCTGCACCTCCACCGGCCCGGCGATGGCGCGGAGCTGGGAGGCGATCTTCTTGGAGGTAACCCCGCCGCCGCTCCACCAGTCCTCGCCGATGATGTCGAACATGGTGATGACGTTGTCGCCCTTCTCCAGAGCGCGGACGCCGGCGGCGTCCTCCGACCACTTGTCGAACACCTGCGGCTTGGTGAACGCCTGCACATCGCGGGTCGCGGGCTGCGGCATGGCGGCAGGGCGAGCCTTAGCGAACACTCGGAGCTGGCGCATTTTCATCATCCTTGATGGGAGCGGCGGCGCCCGCTGAGCCCTTGCTCAGCTCGTCGCCGCCAGCGACGTCGGGGAGATCGTTGAGGCCCCGAACCTCGTTCGGCGTCATCCAGGCGTGGTGACCGCCGGCGCCTAGAGCGCGGGCGAAGAACTCGCCCTGATCCTTGATCGAGCCGCGCAGCAGCCCGCCCGGATTGTACTTGACCGATAGCCGGCCCTTTTCGTCGCCGACCAAGAGCGAGCGCTCGGCGGCTTGCTGCCAGGCCTCGAACCAGGGGTTCAATGCGTACTGGACGAAGAATTGGCCGAGAGCCTGGATCCCCGAGCCCCAGCTCGTCTCATCAACCATCAGCAACGGCCGCGGCACGCCGGTGACCCGTGCGATCTCTTCAACCTGCATTTTTCGCAGCTCGCTGAGCTGCGCGTCCGACGCCTTCTGGCTGAACTGGACGTAGTCGAGGCCTTCCTCGCCGATCAGGGTCTTCCCGGCGTTTTCGGCGCCTTCGCGCTCAGCCATGCTCGCCTTGAGGCGGTCATAGGCAGGGTCCGAGAGCTTGCCAGGATGCTTGAGCATCCCGCCGACAAACGCACCGTGCTTGAAGAGCCTCCCAGCGGCCAGTTCGGCGCTGATCGCCAGCCCGATGGCGTCGCGGGCCTGCTTGACCAGCGAAAGCCCCCGCAGCCCGTCGATCGAGAGGCCCCGCAGATGGAACACGTCCTGGGGCCGCAGCATCCGCATCGCGCCATTGGCCGGCTGATAGCGGTAAGTCACGGACCAGTCCGCACCCTGCACGGGCGTGATTTCGCTCGTCTTCAGCGGGATGAGCCGAACCACCTCATCCCGGCCCGTGCGGAGTTGGCGCGATCGAACGATCAGAGCGTACGCGTCGCCATAGACCAGCGCCCGAAGCTGCATCAGCGACCGGAAATCGAAGGCTGTCTGCCAGTTGTTCGGCTCTCGGTGCAGGATCCTGAACACCGGATGGTCGGTCGCCTTCTCCTTGGTCTCGTCATCGATCAGATGCAGCGGCAGCATGCCGATCGAGTAGGAGATCAGCGACACGGCGCGGAACATGGCCGGGTTGCGCAGGGCCGTCTCAACGGTGACCGCCGCACCGCTGGCGGCCTCATAGCCATCACGAAGGAAGTCCCGCAGCGCCGGGTCGTCGAGCGTCAGGAACGCCGCGCCCTGGCCGACCGCCGAGGCGCGAACCCGGTTCGCGACTTCGGGCTCCACGCCGGTAAGGACGAGCGCCTGATAGCCGGAATGATGGCCTCGGGGCATCCGCCCTCCTTCAGAGAACACGCATGCCGCGGCTCTCGTAGACCGAGCGGCCGGCGGCTTCGGGGTTGCGGCTCATCAGCTCAACGGCGTTGATCGAGGCCATCAGGGGATCGATCTTCCCCGAGCCAGACACCTGCTTGGTGATGATCGTGGCGTTGCCCCGCTTCTCGACCTTGGCGTTTCCGACACACCAGGCCATCAACGGCGACTTGGCGGGCCGGAGCGTCTTGCTCTTCAGACGGCGCTCCGCGCCCTTGATCGCGCCATTGAGCTTGTAGCCCTGGGCCACGCCCGTCAGTTGGTCTTCGGACACCCCCCGATCGGCCAAGCGATCGACCAGAACGGCGACGCCTTGGGGGTCCAGGCCGACCGCGCCGGCCTCCGGCAGCAAGCCCGCGTCGAGAAGGGTCCCGACGATCTCAATGATCCCGTCGAGGTCGGCGGTTACGTCATCGCAGATTTCGAGCTCACCAGACTTGGCGAGATCCTCAAGCCGCGGCGCGATGTCCTGGCGCAGCTGGAGCACGTCCGACTGGACCCACGCCTTGGCCCACAACAGCCAATCCTTGGTGATCGCGTCCCGGCCAAGGACCGCTAAACCGAAAAGATCGTCCAGCCCGCCGCCGTCGATCCCCACCACAACGACCTCTGCGCGGGCCATCAGGCTCTCGAACGTCAGCGTGGTGTCGGTGGCGGCCTCCCAGTATCGGCCGCCGGGCCAGGCATCGTGACGGAGCGCCAAGCCGATCTCGACATTGAGATGCTTGGCCAGGAAGACCTGCAACTCACCGCCGACCGCGTTGATGACCTTCTTCAGCTCGTCTTCGAGCCAATCCCGGTCCACCGACTTCCCGAGGTTCGGGTTGGTGATGTAGAAGTTGGCCGGGTCGAGGTAGCCCTTGGCCTCTACGATGTCCTCGGGGAATTCGTAGAGCACCGGCAGGCTCTTGGGGTCATCGACCACCCCGTCACGTACATCGCGGAAGTAGGTCAGCTTGGTCTTGAAGACGCCGGCGGGCCCCTCGTCCGCCTGAGTCGTCAGGTAGATAACGAAGCCTTCCGGACGCGAGACCAGGCCGCCTGTCGCCTCTCGCAGCATCGCGTCCGCCTTCGGGCGCTTGCCGAACACCCAGAGTTCATCGACCAGGACGAAGGCTGCCTTCTTGCCGGACACAACGTCATTGTCCGCAGCGACCACCTTCAAGACGGCGTTGGTCCGCCGATGTGTGATCGTCCGGTTGTGGTCCTGGATGTGCAGCAGCGCATCCAGCTTCGGGTCCGCCTTCACCATATCGCGGGCCGGCGTGTAGGCGTTGTTTGCGACTTCAATCGTCGGCGCCAGCAGCAGCAGCTCGGCCGACATCCGCCAGTTGCGGATTAGGGCCGTCACCATGATCCCGGCGGCGATCGTCGACTTGGAGTTCTTCTTGCTGATCAGCAGAAAAAACTCTCGGATCAGACGCCGGCCTTCCTCCGGGTCGTAGGCTCCGAACACGGAGGCGACGAAATCAAAGACCCACTGCTCGCAGGCCTCACCGAACGTCGGCTGACCGGGCGCGTCCACGATCCGGAGCGACTTGAACACCGCGAGCGCCGCTTCGGCCTCATCGGGAAACAGAGGAGGCGGCGTGAGTGACGTGCCGGCGATGATCCGCTCGCGCCAATCGAGGCAGGCGGTCGACCACTGCATCAGTTGACGAACTTCGACGGCGGTGGGCCGGGCGAGTAGATGCCTCCGATCTTCTCCGCCTCGGCCAGACGTTCCGCCTTTTTGCCCAACTTGACCGGCTTTGCCGCCCGCGCCTGGGGCGCGACATACACCCCTTCACTCGCCTCAAGATCGGCTCGATCAAGCGCCCGGCGGATCTCGCGATAGGCTGGCACGTCACCCGCCAGCGCCTTTGCCGCCATTCCGGCGATGAGCCGGGCCTCAAGCCGGGCTCGTCCTTCGTCCCGAACCTTCAGCTCGCGAAAATAATGCTTCCGCAGCGTGGGTGGAGTGATCCCAAGCGAAGCCGCGATCTTCGCGTCGGCCCAACCCAACGCCAGTAACAGCATGACTTTATTGCGGTTTTGATCGGTCGGCTTATGAGGCGGCCGACCGCGCCCGCCCCAGTTCTCAGGGATCGGGTCGCCGAGGAGGTCCAAATTCTCAGCCATCCGAAAAAAATTCCGCAAATGAGGGGGGGGCCGGTGGGCGCGCCCGGGGCCTCCGGACTTTCGGCCCCCCGCCCCCTCGGCTCAGACCCAGGCGGCCCGCCGCTCCTCGGCCTGCTTGACCCGGTCGTGGCAGTCCTTGCAGAGGGTCTGCAGGTTGTTCTCATCCCAGAAGAGGGTGGGATCGCCGCGATGGGGGATGACGTGGTCAGCGGCGAGCAGCGACGTGTTCGGCTCGATGCGGCCACAACCGATCATCTGGCAGGTGAACCGATCGCGGATCAGCACGCGGATACGAAGGCCCCGCTCGGGATGACGCCAGCGCGCCAAGCCGAACCACCCTCGCCACGGCTCAGTCACCCTACTGTGGCCTTCGTCGTCAGTCTGCCGCTTCACCTTGCCGGCGATGGTCGCCACGCGCGGCGGAAGGTTCTTAAGACGGCCCATCGCACCCCTTAGGAAACGCAAAAGCCCGCCGCGACCTGTCCGGCCGGGCGGGCTTTCGGTGTTAGGGAGAGAGCTTACAACGGCTACCGCACTCGGCCTCGCGAGGGGTCCAAGTGCAGAGAGAGGGGTCTACTGGCGACCAGTTGCCTTCAAGGTTCGAAGGTCAACCACGAACCGCGAATCACGGCCCATGAACGAAACTAGGATCGCCGCACGCTTCGCGTCAACACGCTCGATGAAGACACCCTCCAGCCCGAACTCAGCCTCGGTCACACGCTGTCCGCGCTCGAACGCCAGCGCCTCCACGAGCCCGAGCTTGATGAACCCGGCCTCCTCCCGCGCCTTGAGCATCTCGACCACCTCGTCACGCACACCCACCGCCCGCGTCAGGTTGCAGCCCAGCACCCCGCTAACGCCATAGGTCGAGAAGATCGAACGCCACAACGCCACGTCCGCCGGCACGCGGCAGAACATGTACCGGGGGAAGAACGGCGCAGCACGCAGCTCCTTCGCCTTGTTCTCGAACAACCGCATCGGCAGGTAGACCTCGAACCCCTGGTTGCTCAGTTCGCGTTTGGCGCGGATCTCCTGCCCCGGCTTCGAGGTGACGACGACCCAGATCATGGGCTCGTTCACGACCTCGCCGACCGTCTCCTGCACCTTCCGCTCGATCATCATCATGCCTTCCCCCCAGCGGACCGCGCCGCACCGGGCGCGCCGATCGACGCGCCGAATTCCCGAAACACTCGCCTCACCTCGCCCAGCCGTTGGGCGGCCATGCCCGTCGCCGGCGTCAGCACCCGCGCCTCGTCGTCCCAATCGGCTTGGTCGAAGTAGGCGACCGCAAAGGCCTCGCCGTTCGAAACGGCGGCCACGATCATGGCCCTCAGTTCAGCCGGCCCCGCGAACGCGGTTCGCGCCATCACGGGCTCGGCGTCAGCGGCGACCGCTCGCCCGCCCAGCCAATGGCGGAAGCGTTCCGTGCTCAGCCAGCGCTCGAAGGCCAGGCACACGCCGCGCCGCAGGTCCGGATCCTCGGCCTTGAAACGGCGAATGGCCGACAGGAGCGCCTCGCCGCCCATCTCACCCGACCAGAACGCCCAGGCCGCCCGCGCCGCTGGCGGGCTGGACCGCAGCCGCCCCGGTTCGGGAAACTCGGCATAGGCCGCTTCGAACCCCTCATCCCCCGGCTCGATCGCGCTCGCGCGCCCTCGCACACCCGTTTGTGGGTTAACTAAGGGT
>JAEXKM010000211.1 GCA_023445705.1 Pseudomonadota bacterium | reverse complement strand
TTCCGAGGAGACCAACAGGTTGTTGACGTACAGGCGCACCGTCACGGGCTTGATGAGCGTCGTCTCGAAGAACACGTCCATCCGCGGCTTATGCCGCACGTAATAGAAGGTCTCGGCCCGTCGATATTCCGTGCGCCCCGCCCACTGGAACAGCGTCACGCCCCACGAGGAGGAGATCGCGGGGAGGTTATCGCGAAAGTTCAACAGATAGGCCCAGTCCTTGTTGCCGCCATTCAGTGTTGGCGAACCCGCCGCCGTCCCCTGCCGCTCGAGCGGGGCTGAGAAGGACCGCTTCTCCCCCGTGATCGGGTCCGTGACCCGGGTTTCCTGATAGAGCCCGCTGAAGCGCAGTTCGGCGTTCGGCATGCCGATCACCTGCAGGGGAACCGCGCCGCGGACCTCCACGCCTATTCGCGTGCCGTCGCCAATGTTTCCGTAGGCGTCGAAGCCGCCGATATCGACCAGATCGTGCACGTCCTGCACCCGGTCGGCGAAGGCGGCCAGCGTCAGGGCTGCCCGCTGCGCGAACCTGGTGTCCCATTCCACCCGCGCCTTCCAGGCGGTCTCCGGGACGAGATCTGGATTGCCCTGGATGGCGGAGGCGTTGATGAAGTCGACCGCGCTGCTGAACTCGGCGAAGTCCAGTTGAGCCACGTCACGCAGCAGGCTCAGCCGCAGCGTGTTTCGCGGACTGATCACATAGGTGGCCGTCGCCCGCGGCTTCAGATAGGTGAATTCGCGCTCCTGAACCTGGTCGCCTGACTGCGAGATGCGCGAGAACTCGAAGTTCAGGCCCGCCTCGACCGTGAGCGCCGTGGTGGCCTGCCAGATATCCGAGGCGAACACCTCGCCGCGCAGTTCTTCCACCCGGGCGTTGGCGACCGGCAGGGGCACGTGTATCGGCGCACCGCCCTTGGGCTGGTTCACGATATCCAGGGTCGTGTCGCGGAAGTTGAAGGCGCCCTCGCCGCCTACCTCCACCGTGTGGCCGCTCGCGGCGGCCCACTTCACCTGGACCCGTCCGATCCGCTCGCCGCTTCTTGTCGAGCGATCCTGGGTCCGCGTCAGATAGGTCGCGGGCGCGGTGTAGATATCGAACACGTCGAACTGGTCGACACTCGCGTTGGACACCAGCCCGATTAGCTTCACCGATAATGACGGCGTGAAGCGATGCTCCCAATCGCCCCCGACTTCGGCGGTGTAATTGTTGTCATAGTCGGTGAGGCCCGTCAGCGAATTGCGGAGCGCGCCGTCCACCGCCCCTTCGAACTGCACCGTCTCGGTCGAGTTCCAGGTGGGCACGAACTGCAGGTTGGCGTTGATCGTGTCCTGTTCGGTCGGACGCCACCGCAAGTTGGCCGCCCCCTGCACGCCAATGTTTTGCGATTCGCCGATCTGCTGTCGGAAGCCGGCCGCCGCCCCCGATCCGGTGAACAGGCGCTCGTCGACGACACTGCGGCCCAGCAGGTTCGGCGCTTGCAGGTCGACGGACAGGTCGGCGTCTTCGGAGAGCGAGAAGGTTCGTGAGGCCTGCAGCGTCCAGCCGATGCGGTTGGAGTACTGGATATGACGCAGGCCCGCGACGAACGAGGTCTCTCCGCCCTGCCCAGCAGCCTTATTCACGATCACATTGACGATCTGCGACTGGCCGCGGACATCGGCGCCGGCGTCGTTCCCGGCCAGCAACTCCACCCGCAAGACGTTGCTCGCCGGGATACGCTTCAGAAGCTCCGAGGGCACGGTCTTCGAGCTCGGGCGCTCGCCGTTGATCAGCAGATTGCCCGCGCTCGCGCCAAAACCTCTGCGGTCGTCGCCGTCGCGCAGCTCGAAGCCCGGCACCCGGGCCACCATGTCGGCCGCGGTGATCGGATTGTACTGGGCGAAAAACCCTGCGGGGAACGTGGTGGAGGCGCCCTTCGCTGCCTCCGGCGCCGCTTCGGCCGCACGCGCCAGCGTGGGACCTCCCTGAAACACAGCCAGCGACAAGGCCGCACTCAATCCTGTCCGCCTTGCGGCTCCGACACGCCCCATGATCCCCCCGGTTACGCGAGTCTATTTTTTGAACTCACATTGAGAGGCGGCGACGAATGGGTCAATATCGACCGCAACGAAACGCTACGGCTTGCGAGACCGAGAACGATGCGTTGGAACGAACTGGAAGCCGAGGACTGCCCTGTCGCCCGCGCCATGTCGGTGTTTGGCGATCGCTGGACGATCCTCATCCTGCGGGACGCTCTTCGCGGCGTGACCCGCTTCGACGAGTTTCACCGGCGGCTGGACTGCAGTCGGGCCATGGTCTCCAAGCGGCTCGCGCACCTCGTGGCCTGCGGTGTCTTCGAGACCCACGCCTACCAGACCAAGCCGGTCCGCCACGACTATCTGCTGTCCGAGCGAGGACGCGCCCTCGGGCCCGTTCTGATGATGATCACCGAGTGGGCCGAGGACTGGATGCCGAAGTCCGCCACCCGCACGATCCACCGCCGCCACCGAGACTGCGGCGCGGTGTTCCGCCCGGTCATTGTTTGTTCGGAATGCGCCGCGCCGCTCGCGCCGGGCAGCGTCGAGTATGTCGATCCCCGCGCAGTTCCCGCGCCTGCGTCCGCAACCTGATCCTCGAAAACCCGAAGGCTTTCACGAACATGACCGACAGTTCCCTCGCCGAGAAGCCCGCCGGCGCCGCGTCGTCCGAGCACCCCTTGGATCTGGCTGTCGCGCTCGATCTTGGCGAAGACGGGCGCCTGCGCGGCGTCGCCAGCCCCGCCTACTGGAACTTCGCGGGCCCGTTCGGCGGAGCGACGGCCGCGGTGCTGCTGCAGGCCATCCTGCGTGATGACAGGCGCACGGGCCGCCCGCTCGCCCAGACAACCAACTATTGCGCGGCCATCACCGAGGCGCCCTTCGAGATCGAGGTGCGCCTGGATCGCGACGGCCGCTCGACCCAGCACTGGAACATCGTCCTGACCCAGGAGGGACAAGTCGCGGCCACCGCTTCGGTGGTGACGGGCGCCGAGCGCGCCACCTGGGGGCTGCAACTCGCCTCCTCCCCTTCCGCACCGACCGCCGAGGAACTCACGGCCACCGACCAGTCGATGCATCGCGGTTGGATGAAGAACTACGAGATGCGCTACGCCGCCGGTTCGCCCGCCGAACGCGAAGGCTACAGCCGCGAGAACCCCGGTCCGGGCGTGACCAAGGTCTGGCTGCGCGATGAGCCGCCGCGTCCGCTGGACTATCTCGCCCTGACCTCGATGGCCGACGCGTTCGCGCCGCGGGTCATGCTAGTGCGTGGGGAAATGTCGCCGGCGGCCACGGTGACGATGTCCACCTACTTCCTGGCCGACGAGGCCGAGGTCCGCGCCCAGGGTTCCCGTCCCATCCTCGGCTTCGCCAATCCGCGCGCCATCGCACACGGCTTCCATGATCAGACGGCCGAGCTCTGGTCTGACACGGGCCACCTCCTGGTGGTTTCCCACCAGTTGGTCTGGTTCAAGGCCTAGGTAGGGATCGCGGCTGCGGGATCGGCGCCTAGCGCGCCTTCAGTTCCGCAGCCTTCTCCTGCAGGGCGGCAGCGGCGCGCTCCCGCTCGACCACCCGCCACTTGGCGACGTTCTTCAGATGCTCGTCATAGGTCGCGGCGAAGACGTGGCCCCCGCTGCCGTCGGCGACAAAGAACAGATAGTCGGTCTTGGGCGGATCCAGCACCGCCGCCAGGGCGGCCCGCCCTGGATTGGCGATCGCAGTCGGAGGCAGCCCCGGGATCTGGTAGGTGTTGTAGGGGTTCGGCGCGGCCATCTCCGACGCACGCAGGCCCCGGCCCAGCGGCTTACCGCCGTTCAGGCCGTAGATGATCGTCGGGTCGCTCTCCAGCCGCATGTTCTGGCGCAGGCGATTGACGAACACTGAGGCGACCTGCGGCCGCTCGCTCGCGATCCCTGTCTCCTTCTCCACGATAGAGGCCAGCGTGACGGCCTCTTCGGGGGTCTTCAGCGGCAGGCCCGGCTGGCGGTTCGCCCACAGCAAGGCGAGCAGTTCGTCCTGCGCGTCCATCATTCGCTTCAGGACCGCGGCGCGATCCTCGCCGCGCTCGTACTGATAGGTCTCCGGAAGAATGGATCCTTCCGGCGGCGCCGGCGCGACGCCGGTCAGGTCCGGACGCGACGCCAGCAACGCGACCGCCGCTTCTGAGGTCATTCCTTCGGGAATGGTCACCTGGTGGATGACGATCTTGCCGTCGCGAATGTCGCGCAGAATCGAGGCCATCGAGGCCCGGCTCTTGAACTCGTACTCGCCCGCCTTCAGCGACTTCGCCGCGCCGGTCAGTTGGGCGGCGGCCGCGAACAGCGACTTGGAGCGGATGGCGCCCGACTGCTCCAACGTGGCGGCGATTTCCGTAACGCCTGCGCCTCGGCGCAGCATGACGACGCGCGGCGCGCCGCCGTCGGTCGCCGGCCCTGGTCCCTGATAGGCCCAGAGGCCGCCCGCTACCGCCAACAGCAGGACGACGCCGAGCGTCGCCGCGGCGCTGCCCAGGATGATGCGCAGGCGGCGCATAGGCGTCAGGCCGCCAGCGTTCCGCCGACGGCCTTTTTTCTTCGTTGTTGTTTTACGCGGTCGGCGGGTCACGAGACCTTCTTGAACACCACCGAAGCGTTGGTCCCGCCGAAGCCGAAGCTGTTGGACAGCGCGATGTCGATCTTCATCGGCTTGGCCTTGTGGGGAACGAGATCGATCTCGGTCTCCACCGAGGGATTGTCCAGGTTGATCGTCGGCGGCGCGATCTGGTCGCGGATGGCCAGGATCGTGAAGGCCGATTCGATCGCGCCGGCGGCGCCCAGCAGGTGGCCCGTGGCCGACTTGGTCGAGGACATGGTCATGCCCTTGGCCGCATCGCCCAACAGACGGGTGACGGCGCCCAACTCGATCTCGTCGCCCAGCGGCGTCGAGGTGCCGTGCGCGTTCACATAGTCGATGTCGGCCGGGTTGATACCCGCATCCTTGATCGCGGCTTTCATGGCGCGGAAGCCACCGTCGCCGTCCTCGGCCGGGGCTGTGATGTGATAGGCGTCGCCCGCCAGGCCGTAGCCGGCCACCTCGGCGTAGATCTTCGCGCCGCGCGCCTTGGCGTGCTCGTACTCTTCCAGCACCAGGACGCCGGCGCCCTCGCCCATGACGAAGCCGTCACGGTCCTTGTCGTAGGGCCGGCTGGCCTTTTCCGGCGCATCGTTAAAGTCGGTCGACATGGCGCGGCACGCGATGAAGCCCGCGATCCCGACGGGGCAGATGGCCGCTTCGGCGCCGCCGGCGATCATTACGTCCGCATCGCCGTACTTGATCAGACGGGCGGCGTCGCCGATCGCATGCGCGCCGGTGGCGCAGGCAGTGACGACCGAGTGGTTCGGCCCCTTGAAGCCGTAGCGGATCGAGACCTGGCCCGAGGCCAGGTTGATCAGGGCCGAGGGAATGAAGAACGGGCTGACGCGGCGCGGGCCCTTCTCGAACAGCTCGACGCTGGTCTTCTCGATGGTGGCGAGGCCACCGATGCCCGAGCCGATGATGACCCCGGTGCGATCCTTGTCTTCCTCGCTCTCGGCGACCCAACCCGAATCCTTCACGGCCTCGTCGGCCGCAGCGATCGCGTAGAGAATGAAATCGTCGACGCGGCGCTGTTCTTTCGGAGGCAGGGTGTCGTCCGGGTTGAACGAGCCGGGGACCTCCGGCCCGCCGCCGCCGCGGCCGTCCACGCGCGGCACTTCGCACGCGACCTGACAGGCATAGTCCGTCGGGTCGAAGGTCGTGATCCGGCCGGCGCCCGACTTGCCTTCCAGCAGAGCTTTCCAGGTGATCTCGGCGCCTTGGCCGAGCGGAGTGATCAAACCAATGCCGGTGACGACGACGCGACGCATGAGCGGGCCTCCAAACGCAGACCGCCGCGGGCTCCGAAGAGCTTCGCGGCGGTCAAATATTCAATGAATTCCGTAGGTTCGCCTTAGGCGCCCAGGCGCTCACCGATGAACTTCACCGCATCGCCGACGGTCTGGATGTGTTCGGCGGCGTCGTCCGGGATCTCGATGTCGAACTCTTCCTCGAAGGCCATGACCAGCTCGACGTTGTCGAGGCTGTCGGCGCCCAGGTCGTCGATGAAGCTGGCCTTCTCGGTGACCTTCTCCGGATCGGCGTCCAGGTGTTCGATGACGATCTTGCGCACGCGCTCGAGGATGTCGGACATTCGCTTAAGTCCCTTGTGTTTCGCTAAATCCATCCGTGACGGCCGACTGGATGTCAACCATTGCGGACATACGGGTAGAGACCTTCGCCTCGCCGGTTCGGGCGGCGACGTAGCATGTTCGCCACAGCCGCGCCAGCGGGCTCAGATCATGGCCATGCCGCCATTTACATGGAGGGTTTGGCCGGTGATGTAAGCGGCTTCCTCGCTCGCCAGATAGACGCAGGCGGCGGCGACTTCCGCGCCGGTGCCTAGCCTCGCGGCGGGGATCGTGCCCATGATCTGGGCCTTCTGCTGCTCGTTGAGGGCGTCGGTCATGGGGCTTTCGATGAAGCCCGGCGCAACGCAGTTCACGGTGATGCCGCGGGTGGCGACTTCCTGAGCCAGGGCCTTCGAGAAGCCGATCATGCCGGCCTTCGAGGCGGCGTAGTTCGACTGGCCCGGATTGCCCATCACGCCGACCACCGAGGTGATGCCGATGATTCGGCCCCAGCGACGCTTCATCATGCCGCGCATCGCCGCGCGGCTGAGGCGGAAATAGCTTTCCAGGTTGACCTTCAGGACCGATTCCCAGTCCTCGTCCTTCATCCGCATCAGCAGCCCGTCGCGGGTGATGCCGGCGTTCGCCACGAGGATATCGATAGGATTGGCGGCGGCCTCTTCGGCGCGGCCGATCAGGCTATCGACCGATTCCGGCTCCGAGAGATTCGCCGGCACCGCGGATGTACGCTCGCCCAGCGTCTGGGCCAGATCCTGCAGCGCCGCTTCCCGCGTTCCCGACAGCACCACGTGCGCGCCGGCTGCGTGCAGCGCCTTGGCGATCTCGCCGCCGATGCCGCCGGTGGCGCCGGTGACCAGCGCCGTCTTTCCCGTCAGGTCGAACATGTCAGAGTCCCTTCGCGAAGGCTTCGAGATCGGCGGGCGTGTTCAGCGGCGTCGCCTCGGCGTCCGGAGCTATGCGCTTGGCCATGCCCGACAGCACCTTGCCGGCGCCGGCCTCGGCGAAGCGGGTCACGCCGCCCTCGCCAGCCAGCCAGATCATGCTCTCCCGCCAACGCACCCGGCCGGTCACCTGCTCCACCAGCAGGCGGCGGATCTCTTCCGGATCGAGGGTCGGACGCGCGGTCACGTTGGCGACCAGCGGCGCGCGCGGCGCAATGATCTTCGCGTCGGCCAGGGCCTGCGCCATCTCGTCGGCGGCCGGCTGCATTAGCGGGCAGTGGAAGGGCGCCGAAACGTTGAGCGGGATCGCCCGCGCGCCCAGTTCCTTGGCCTTCTCGATGGCTAGGTCGACCGCGGCCTTGTCGCCGGAGATCACCACATTGCCGTTGTTGTTGTCGTTGGCGACGACGCAGACCCCGGCGGCGGAGCCGGCCTCGGCGGCCGCTTCGGCCAGCGCCACGTCGGTCTTGGGGCCGATCAGCGAGGCCATCGCGCCAGCGCCCACCGGCACGGCGCGTTGCATAGCCTGCCCACGCAGCTTCAGGAGCCGGGCGGTGTCCGCCAGGCTGATCGCGCCAGCAGCGGCGAGCGCAGAGTATTCGCCGAGCGAGTGGCCGGCGACGAACGCGGCCTTCTCGATCCCGACGCCGAACTCCTTCTCGAGGGTCCGGGTCACGGCCAGCGACACGGCCATCAGGGCCGGCTGCGCATTCTCGGTCAGGGTGAGGTCGCCCTCGGGCCCCTCACGCATCAGCGCAAAGAGCTTCTGCCCCAGCGCGTCGTCGACTTCCTGGAACACTTCGCGCGCCGAGCTAAAGGCCTCGGCGAGGTCGGCGCCCATGCCGACGGCCTGGCTGCCCTGGCCAGGAAAGATGAAAGCGAGGCTCATTGGCGCGTCTCCGCACTTACGATTCAGAGCCGGGAGGGTTAGGGGATATGCCAAGCCCCGGCAAGGCGGCGATAAAATGGGAGGAAGCCGATGCGCGCCGTTATCCGGCGGAACAAGCAGCTCGTCTGCGATGAAATCGAGGATCTGAAGCCCGATGCGGGCCAGGTGCTCGTGCGGACCTTGGCCTGTGGAATTTGCGGCTCGGACCTCCACGCGCTCCATCACATGGAGCACATGATCGACCTCACCCGCCGCGCCGGGGGCCTCACCAACGACTTCGATCCGACCGCCGACACCGTGTTCGGTCACGAGTTCTGCGCTGAGGTCCTAGAACACGGCGCAGGAACCACCGGCCAGTTGAAGGCGGGAACCCGCGTGGTGTCGATTCCCGCAACGCTAACCCCGGTCGGTGGTGTCGAGATGCTGGGCTTCTCGAACCGGCTCCCCGGCGGCTTCGCCGAACGGATGGTTCTTTCGGAGGCCTTGCTGCTGCCGGTTCCAAACGGTCTTCCGACCGACAAGGCCGCGCTGACCGAGCC
>JAEXKM010000151.1 GCA_023445705.1 Pseudomonadota bacterium | reverse complement strand
ACGCGGTACAGGTCGAAGTGGTCCGGCTCGTCGGTGACCGGATGCATGTCGACCACCTTGGCGATGACCGGCTGGGTTTCCGAGCCGTGCTTCAGGGTCACCAGGTGGCCCAGCAGCTTGCCGGTGTAGAGCGCCTTGCGGAACTCGTTCGCACGCACGGAGATCGCCACGGGATCCTTGTCGCCGCCGTACAGCACGCCGGGGACCAGGCCTTCGCGGCGGGTGGCGCGCGCACTGCCGGTGCCGGTGCGTTCGCGGACTTCAACGTTCAGGATAATATCGGCCATGGCCTCGCCTCAAAACGAAGCCGCCGCGCGAAGACCCGCGCGGCGACGGAACGACCCCTTGGGGCCGAAAGGTGCGCGTAAATACACAAAACCCCAGCCCGTGGCAACGGGCCGGGGGAAGGATTCCTAACCCTTCTTTTTCGCCGGCTTTTTAGCCGCAGGCTTCTTTTCGGGCGTGGCCTTGTAGCTGGCGTTCTCGCGGACCGTCGGAACGAAGCGGGGTTCGTAGGGCTCGGGCTGGCCCGAAGCCTTGATGACGCACCGGGCGGTGTCCATCATCGCGTGCTGGCCCAGGCAGAAGACGTCCTCATAGTGCGGCTTGGCCACGGCCAGGCACTGATAGAGGTTCAGCTTGGCCATGTTGGCGCACGAGTTGACGTTCGGCTCCACCATGATCGCGTTGATGCTCTCGATGTTGGCGTCGGTCGCCGCGCCGAGGGCCGAGAGGGCCGCGATCGCCAGGCTGCGAATCACCATCGGGGTGAAGGGCGGGGTCGCCGTGGCCGCATTGACGGTGAGCGGCTGGCTGCCATTGATCGCCTGTTGCAGGCGCGAGGTTTCGGTGACGTCGCCGACGACCGGGGTCGAGCCGAGTTGCTTGGCTTGCTGCAGGCGGGCGTCGCGCGCCTGCACGTCACCCTTGGACCAGGCCTGCTTCTGGATGTCGTAGGCCGACTGCTTCACCCTCTTGCCGGCGGCGTAGAAGGTGTTGCCGTCTTCGCCCAGGGCGGCGATGACCAGACCGGCCGCGCTCTGCGATCCGGCGATACCCACCACGTAGGCGGGATCCTTCATGATCTCGTAGACCACCTGCTCGCGCTGCTGCGGATTGGCGGCGTATTGCTTCACCCCGGCCATGAAGGCCTGGTCCTGGAGCGCGACGATGGCGCCGTAGGCCATGGCGCCGCGCAGGAACTGCTTGGGTTCGTAGGAGGAGGCGACGCGCAGGCCGTCCTGGACCATCTGGCCATCGACGAAGGCCGGCGAAATCTTCGCGGCGCGGTCCATGTAGTAGCGATAGGCGGCGGCCTGCTCGACCAGCTTGGGCGACATGCTGACCGGCGGCGGCGGCGGCGGAGCCGCGGGCGCAGGAGGCTCGGCGCAGGACGCGAGCAGCGTTGCAAATGCAAAAGCGGCGGCGGTAAGGCCGGCGCGAGCAGCGGTAGTCATTCCGTGCCTTCCCCAGGTAATCAGGCGCCGGAGGTTGCACCTCCGGCCGGGCGAGAATGTGACCGGGCCATGGTTAACGAGGCTTAACCGGCTGGCGCCATTACACAACTCCTAGCCGCGTCTTCCGGTCACATCCCGGTGAAGGCGGCTCAAGCATTTACAGAACTCGTGTCCGCTTCCGCGGTAAACGCCCTAGTCGAAGAGTTTGGAGACGGACTCTTCGTTGGCGATGCGGCGGATCGCCTCGCCGAGCAGCTTGTCGCAGCTCACATAGCGAATCTTGCCGCCAGCCATGGCGCGCTCGGGGGCGGGGATGGAGTCGGTCATGACCAGCTCCTTGAGCACCGAGCCGTTGACCCGTTCGACCGCCGCGCCGGACAGCACGCCGTGGGTGACATAGGCCGACACTTCCTCGGCGCCGTTGTCGATCAGGGCCTGGGCGGCGTTGCAGAGCGTGCCGCCGCCGTCGATCATGTCGTCGAAGAGAATGCAGCGGCGGCCCGACACGTCACCGATGACGTTGGCCACTTCGCTCTTGCCCGGGCCTGAGCGGCGCTTGTCGACGATGGCGAGCTCGGCCTCGAGGCGGCTGGCCACGGCCAGGGCGCGGACCACGCCGCCGACGTCCGGGGAAACGACCATCAGCTCGGAGGGCTTGTGATAGTTACCCTTGATGTCGGTCGCCAGCAGCGGGGCCGACAGCAGGTTGTCGGTGGGGATGTCGAAGAAGCCCTGAATCTGGCCGGAGTGCAGGTCCATGGTCAGGACGCGGTCGGCGCCGGCGCGCTCGATCAGGTTGGCCACGAGCTTGGCGGAGATCGGCGTACGGCCGCCGGTCTTACGGTCCTGACGGGCGTAGCCGAAATAGGGCATCACCGCGGTGATCCGCTTGGCCGAGGCGCGCTTGAGCGCGTCGATGCAGACCAGCAGTTCCATCAGGTTGTCGTTGGCGGGGTAGTTGGTCGACTGCAGGATGAAGACGTCCTCGCCGCGGACGTTCTCGTCGATGGTCACCCAGACCTCGTTGTCGGCGAAGCGCTTGACCTGAGCCCGGGTCAGCGGGAGGTCCAGGTGCGAGGCCACGGCCTCAGCCAGCGCGCGGTTGGAATTGCCGGCCAGCAGCTTCATCGGTCCCCCAGGGGCAGGTGTCGGTATTGGCGCGGCTTTTAGAGCACGCGACCATGCTGGAGCAAGGGTTTGTAAGACGCGAAAGGTCGCGGCAGGGCCACGCTTCCGTTAGGGTCCGCCCATGCTGAAGTTAGGACTACCCATCTGGACCTGGATATCCCCCATCGTCGGCGCGCTGCTGCTGCTCGGCGCCAAGATGGGGGGACCTTTCAATTTCGTTTTGGCCGCGGGTCTCATCGCGTGCGTCCTGGCCGCCGTGCACCACGC
>JAEXKM010000120.1 GCA_023445705.1 Pseudomonadota bacterium | reverse complement strand
GATCAGCATACGCGTGCGCCAGCAGGCCGAGTGGTTGCCCAATGGCCGCACCATGTTCTGGTTTGATCCGGCGGACGGCAGTCTGGTCGACAGCCGCGACGCTCTGGCCATGCCCCTCGGCCTGCGGATCGCCAACGCCGAGTTCCCGATTCACGCCGCCAAGGTCGGGGGCCTGCCCTACCGGTTGGTCATGACCGCCTCCGGCCTCTCACTGGCCGTTCTGGGCGGCCTGGCGGTCTGGACCTTCTGGGCCAATCCCAAGACACAGAAGCGCAAACGCAAGCGACCCGCGCCGCAACCGGCCATCGCCGGAAAAGAAGGCTAGCGGCGCACGCCTGGGTGGCTAAGCTTAGGGCATGAACCCGCGCATCTACGTTCTGACCATGGTGACGTTTGCGTTCGGGTCGGGCGCCTTCATCTTTGCAGGCCTGCTGGAGACCCTGGCGGCGGACCTCGGCGTCACCACGGCCGTGGCGGGCCAGCTCCAGACCGCCTTCGTACTGACCTCCGCCGTGCTGGGACCGGTGGCGGCCTGGCTGTTCGGCCGATTCGACCGGCGGATCATGGTCATCGTGGGCCTGACCCTCAGCGTGGCGCTGCACCTGGCCTGCGCGGCGACGCCGAACTTCGAGGCGCTGCTGATCCTGCGGGCCCTGGCGGGCCTGGCGGGCGCGATCTCTGGCCCTGCAGCCAGCGTGGCGGCGGCGTCCCTTGTGCCGGCGGAGCGGCGCGGATCGGCCCTGGCCCTGGTGTCGGGCGGCATGACCCTGGCCTTCGTCGTAGGGATTCCGATCGGCAGCGTGGTCGGCAACGCCTTCGGCTGGCGCGCCACCTTCCTGTTCGCGGCGGGCCTTTCGGCCTTGGCCCTGGTTGGCGTGCTGGCCTTGCTGCCCAAGGTGCCCGCGCCGCCCAAGCGCGAGGGCGGGGTGGTGTCGCTGGGGATCGTCTGGCCGCTTTATCTGACGACCTTCCTCGCCTTCGCCGCCAACATGACCCTGAACCTCTACATCGCGCCGATCGTGCGGGTGGGGGCCGGGGTGACGGGCGCAGGCGTCGGGGCCTTCCAGTCGATGATCGGCTTCGGCTCGATCGTCGGGCTCTGGCTGGGCGCGCGCGCCGCCGACCGCCAGGCCGGGCGTAACTGGATCTTGCAGGGCTTCGTCATCCAGGCCACCGCGATGAGCATCCACTTCGCCGCGACGCACCAGTTGGCGCCGGCCGGCTGGCCTAGCGCAGCCCTGGTCGCCCTGGGAATCTTCGTGGCGGCGACGGCGCTGTTCTCCATCACGCCGGTGGTTCAGGCGCGGCTGATCGAGCTGACCGGCGGCGCCCCGGTGGCCCTGGCCCTCAACGGCTCGGTGATCTCGGTGGGCCAGGCCTTGGGCTCGGCCATGGGCGGGGCGGCGCTGGCCACCTTCGGAGTGCCGGCCATCCCAGCCACGGCGCTCAGCATGTCGCTGGCCGCCCTGCTGACCCTGGCCTTCGTCTTCCCGAGGCCGAAGGCGCAGGCCGCGGCCAACGTCTGAAATCCGCGCTGATCCGGCGCCTGGAGCTCAGACGCCGGATGCGAATAGGCGGTGGCCTAGACGTCGACCTCGGCGTCCAGGGCATTGTCCTGGATAAACTCGCGGCGGGGTTCGACAAGGTCGCCCATCAGGCGGGTGAACATATCGTCGGCGTCGTCGGCATGGGTCACCTTGACCTGCAGCAGGGTGCGGGCGTCGGCGTCCAGGGTGGTTTCCCAGAGCTGGTCAGGGTTCATCTCGCCCAGGCCCTTGTAGCGCTGGATCGAGAGGCCGCGCCGGCCGGCTTCCATCACCGCATTGAAGAGGTCCAGCGGGCCACGAACGGTCGCGGTCTTGTCCTTGCGGGTGAAAGTGGCGACGCCGTCGAAGGTCTCGGCCATGGCCGCGGCCCGCTCGGAGAGGCGACGGGCGTCGGCGGCGTTCAGCAGCAGGTCGTCCAGGACGATCCGTTCGGAGACGCCACGGCGCACGCGGGAGAAGACGTATCCGCCGGTGGCGGCCTTCTCGCCGGACCAGGCGCCGTCGCCTTCCTCGGCGTAGAGATCCAGACGCGCGGCGGCCTTGGCGAGATCGCCGCCTTCCGGATTCAGCAGGCCGGCCATGGCCGCCTGCTCGATGGCGAAGGCCGGGGCGCGGGTGGCCAGGCGCTCGACATTGGCCTTGGAGCCACGCGCGCTCTGCACCAGCGCGTGGAGGTCCGCGCCGACCAGGCGCTCGCCGCTGGCGAGATCCAGCGCCGCGCCGTCGACGCCTTCATCGATCAGGTAGGCTTCGAGCTCGGCGTCGTCCTTGAGGTAGCGGGACTGCCGGTTCTTCGTGGCCTTATAGAGCGGCGGCTGGGCGATATAGAGATAGCCGCGCTCGATCACCTCCGGCATCTGCCGGTAGAAGAAGGTCAGCAGCAGGGTCCGGATGTGCGCGCCGTCGACGTCGGCGTCCGTCATGATGACGATCTTGTGGTAGCGCAGCTTGTCGATGTTGAAGTCGTCGCGGCCGATCCCCGCGCCCAGGGCGGTGATCAGGGTGCCGACCTGGTCCGACGACAGCATCTTGTCAAAGCGCGCGCGCTCCACGTTCAGGATCTTGCCGCGCAGGGGCAGGATGGCTTGGTTTTCGCGGTTCCGCGCCTGCTTCGCCGAGCCGCCGGCGGAGTCGCCCTCGACCAGGAAGATTTCCGACTTGGCCGGATCCTTCTCCGAGCAGTCGGCGAGCTTGCCGGGCAGGGAGGTGATGTCGAGCGCCGACTTGCGACGGGTCAGTTCGCGGGCCTTGCGCGCCGCCTCGCGGGCGGCGGCGGCCTCGGCGATCTTCATGACGATCATCTTGCCTTCGTTCGGGTGCTCCTCGAACCAGGTGCCGATGCCCTCCGAGACCAGGCTTTCGACCGCCGGACGCACTTCCGACGAGACCAGCTTGTCCTTGGTCTGCGACGAGAACTTCGGGTCCGGGACCTTGACCGACAGCACGCAGGTCAGGCCTTCGCGGGCGTCTTCGCCCGACAGCGAGACCTTGTCGCGCTTCGTCGCGCCCGAGCTCTCGGCGTAGCCGGTGATGATCCGGGTCAGGGCCGAACGGAACGCCGCCAGGTGGGTGCCGCCGTCCTTTTGCGGGATGTTGTTCGTGAAGCAGAGGACGTTCTCGTGGTAGCCGTCGTTCCACCACAGGGCCAGGTCCAGCTCGACGTTGTCCTTCTTGCCACGGACCACGATCGGGGTCTTCATCAGCGGGGTCTTGGCCTTGTCGAGGTGACGCACGAAGGCCTCGATACCGCCTTCGTAGGACATCACTTCCTCGAAGGGCTCGGCCTCGCGGAAGTCCTTCAGCCAGATGGTCACGCCGGAGTTCAGGAACGCCAGCTCGCGCAGGCGGTGCTCCAGCGTCTTGCGGTCGAATTCGATGAACGCGAAGGTTTCGGTCGAGGGCAGGAAGGTGACCTCGGTGCCTGACAGCGGCTCGCCGTTCGGACGCAGGGGCGCATCGCCAGTGACGACCAGCGGCGAGACCGCGTCGCCGCGGCGGAATTCCATCTCGTGGGTTTTGCCGTCGCGATAGATCTTCAGGCGCAGCCAGTCCGACAGGGCGTTGACCACCGAGACGCCGACGCCGTGCAGGCCGCCGGAGACCTTGTAGGAGTTCTGGTCGAACTTACCGCCGGCGTGGAGCTGGGTCATGATGACCTCGGCGGCCGAGACGCCTTCGCCCTCGTGGATGCCGACCGGAATGCCGCGGCCGTCGTCGGTGACCGTGCAGGACCCATCGGCGTTCAGGATCACCTCGACGCGGCTTGCCCAGCCGGCCAGGGTCTCGTCGATGGCGTTGTCGACCACCTCGTAGACCATGTGGTGCAGGCCCGAGCCGTCGTCGGTGTCGCCGATGTACATGCCGGGGCGCTTGCGCACGGCGTCCAGGCCCTTCAGGACCTTGATGGACTCCGCGCCGTACTCGGCCTGCCCGTTGGTTTCGCCTTGGGTTTCGTCGGTCATACCGTATCCAGAATCGCCAGGTTCGAGCCGTCCACATGGACGCCCTGGGCCCGGCCCTTCAAATCCTCGAAGAGATGCTCGTCCGTTCCGGTGAGGAACGCCTGTAGCTCGAGCGCCTCGATTTCGTCGAAGAGCGCGGCCCGCCGGCGGCGGTCCAGATGCGCTGCGACTTCGTCTAACAATAATATAGGGTTTGGAGCCGATTCTGCACGCGAAAGACGCGCCGCCTGGGCCAAAACCAGGTTCAGAATCAGCGCTTTCTGCTCGCCGGTGGAGCACTCTGCCGCAGGGCGGTCCTTTTCCACGTGAATGACCGCCAGATCGCCTCGGTGCGGGCC
>JAEXKM010000071.1 GCA_023445705.1 Pseudomonadota bacterium | reverse complement strand
ATCCGATGGTCCCCGCCCGAACACGCGGCGTGAGCTCTAGGCTCTAGAGGATCGCCACACTATGTTCGTGGGGTACTCGGGAGCGAACTTCCAATGTCGCATCTGTCCATCGGCGCGCTGGCCAAGGCCACGGACGTCAAGGTCACAACCATTCGGTTCTACGAGCAGATCGGCCTACTGCCCGAGCCTGCTCGCGCGCCAAACGATCGGCGCGTGTACGATGACCGAACGCTGAAGCGGCTCGCCTTTATCAAGCACGCTCGCCAGCTCGGGTTCTCCGTCGACGCCATCCGCACGCTGTTGCAGCTCGCCGACGACCCCGAACAGCCTTGCGACCAAGCCAACGCCTTGGCCGCAGAGCAGCTTGCGGCCGTGGAGAGCAAGCTCGCCCGGCTGGAAGCGCTGCGTAGGGAGTTGCAGCGGGTCGTCGCCGCTGCCTGCCATGGGCACGTTTCCGACTGCCGGGTCATCGAAGTGCTCAGCAACCACGAGCTTTGCGAAAGCGATCACTCCGAACCTGAGGCCGCCACCGTCGCGTGAGCCCGCCCTGCCCTCACAGCCACCGAGCCCCTACCGACCCGGCGCTCCTGGAACGGGCGCTGGTCGAAGCCCGCGCGAGGTGTGAAGCTGCTGGCGAGAGTTGGACCCAGCCGCGCCGCCGGACATACGAACTCCTGGTGGGCGCGGGACATCCCGTGAAGGCCTACGACCTGATCCAGCGATTTGGTGAAGGCGGGCGCCCGACCAAGCCGCCGACGGTGTATCGAAGCCTCGACCTACTCATGGCGATTGGCCTGGTTCAGAAGGTCATCACCCTCGGCGCTTATATGGCGTGTCCCGACAGTTCCGGGACGAGTACAGCGGGCTTGCTGGTCTGCACCTGCTGCGGCGCCGTCGAACGCTTGCCCGATCCAAGCCTAGCTGCGACCTGCGCTGCGCCGGCCGGCTTTCTCGTCGAGCGGGTCATGCTCGAAGCCAGCGGCCTGTGCCCTCGCTGCCATTGAGAGCGCCTGTCTAAGCAGGGCGCCAACGTAGCAGCCGGATCGCATTCAACGTGACGAGCACGGTCGCGCCGGTATCGGCAAGGATGGCGGGCCATAGACCGGTCACGCCGATCACAGTCGTCACCAGGAACACCACCTTCAGACCCAGCGCGACGGTGATGTTCTGATAGATGTTGCGCATGGTCGCCTTCGAGAGCGCGATCATGTCGGCGACGTCCGAAACACGTGCATGCAGCGCGGCTGCATCCGCCGTCTCGAGCGCCACATCCGTACCGCCGCCCATAGCGATGCCGATATCCGCAGCCGCAAGGGCCGGGGCGTCATTGATCCCGTCGCCGACCTTCGCCACCGTCAGACCTTCAGCCTGGAGCGCTCGGACGATGGCGAGCTTGTCCTGGGGCATCAACTCAGCGCGCGCTTCCACCCCCAGTTCGCCGCCAACCGCTGCGGCGGTCCGAGCATTGTCTCCGGTCAGCATCACCGTCCGGATGCCGCGCTCGGTGAGAGTCGCGAGAGCTCTGCGCGCGTCAGCACGCGGCTCGTCACGTAGGGCGATCAGTCCGATGGCCTGGCCATTCACCACCAGGACCGACACGGTCTTGCCTTCGGCGTTTAGAGCCTCAATCCGCGCGGCATGGAGACGATCGATGGGCGCCCGTTCGACCGCCGCCTTCGGCGAACCGAAAAATGCCGGTTCCCCGGCGACATTGCCGGATATGCCCTCGCCCGCAATGGCTTGCGCCATAAATGCTGGGGGGATCGAAACGCCCTGCGCCTTCGCCCGGTCGAGAATGGCCATGGCAAGCGGATGGCTCGAACCGCGCTCCAGGGCCGCCGTCATCGCCAACACGGTCTCTTCGCTACGCTCGAAGGCCACGACATCCGTCACCACGGGCCTGCCTTGTGTCAGGGTTCCGGTCTTGTCGAAGGCGACAGCCGTCACATGACGTAGCCCCTCGAGCACCGCGCCCCCCTTCAGCAGCAGGCCGCGCCTCGCGCCGGCCGACAGGCTGGCGGCGATCGCTGCGGGGGTCGAAATCACCAGAGCGCAGGGGCAGCCGATCAGCAGAACGGCAAGACCACGATAGATCCACGTCTGCCAATCCGCGCCGCCCACGAGCGGCGGGACGATAGCGACGAGTATCGCGATCAGGACGACGAACGGCGTGTAGGCTTTCGAGAACCGATCGATGAACCGCTCAGTCGGCGCCTTACTCTCCTGCGCTTCCTCCACGAGACGCACGACACGGGCGATGGTGTTGTCGGCCGCCGCCGCTGTCACGCGAACCCGCAGAACGCCCGTCGTGTTGATCGTCCCCGCGAACACCCCATCACCGGCGGCCTTCAGCTTCGGAACGCTTTCACCGGTGACCGGCGCTTCATCAATGTCGCCCGAACCTTCGACAATTTCACCGTCGGCGGCGATCCGTTCTCCGGGCCTGACAAGAATGATCTCGCCGACTTCTAGGAGCTCAGCCTGGACGACCCGCGTGTCTCCGGCCTCTTCGACCAAAGCGGTCTTGGGAACGAGGTCGGCCAGATCGGAAATGCTCCGACGCGCGCGGCTGGCCGCCAGCCCTTCGAGCATTTCGCCGACCAAGAAGAAGAGAACGACGGCAGCGGCCTCTTCCGTGGCGCCAATGATGACGGCGCCGACCGCGGCCACCGTCATCAGCATTTCGATGGAGAATGGACTGCCCATGCGGGCCGCGGCGAAGGCCCGCCGCGCCACTGGGACAAGGCCGACCAGCAGAGCCGCAATAAAGGCGTAGCGCTCGGCTTCGGGAGCCAACCGTCCGACACCATAGGCGATCGCAAGCGCCAGGCCGCACAGGAGGGTCGCTCTGGTCTTGGCTGATCGCCACCACGAGGCAGGCGCCGAGCGCGCCTCCTGCCCGGCGCCTGACGCCAGCGCAGTAGCTCCAAACCCAAGTTTGCTCAGTGTTTTGGCGACGGCGGCGTCATCGACTCGGTCATCGTGCGCGATCGAGAGCACGCCAGACTGGAAGCTGACCACGACCTCGGAGACACCCGGCACTCGTCGAAGAGCAGTGTCGATTTTCGCAGCGCATGCGCCGCAATCCATGCCCGTGACGCGGTAGCGCGCCTGCGTAACGCCTTCGCCCATCGCTCGCGCGCCCTAGACCGCCGCGACTTCGAAGCCCAGCGAGGTCACGGCGTCCCGGAGGATCTCCGGCGTGACCGCAGCGCCATGGAGGACGCCCACCGTCGTATCGGGATAATGAAGCGAAACGTCTTGCACGCCTTCGAGACCGCGCAGAGCGGTGTCGACTTTGCTCGCACAGCCCGAACAGGTCATGCCCGTAACCGTAAGCGTGGTGGCCTTCAGTGCTTCGTCCATGTGCGGCTCCTCTATTCTGAGAAGCAGCGTACTTCCTCCAGCCACTCGAGGATCAAGCGATAAATCCGCTGGTGGTCCGCGCAGTCAGCGGCAGAGATCAGCGAGATCATCGGGCAGCGGCATGGGCTGTTCGGCAGGCACATTCGCGCCACCCGTATTGCCGGCGGGCAGCCGCCCCATCCAGGACAACAGTCCGCCAGCCGCCAGGCGAACCAGTTGACCGCTCACCTCGCGAGCATCCTTCCTGCGCCATCCGATCTTGAGCATCTCAAAATGCGCCCAGCTATGGGGCCCTGCCCAGGGCTGACCCAAGATGTGGGCCCTCTCAAGCAGGCGAAACGCTTCATCGAGGTCGCCGACGGCCAAGGCGCGCTTTGCGGCCGCAGCCTCGCGTTCGAAAGCCTGGCGACGCCTCTGAGTTTTCATCAAACCTGCCCCATTCGTGGCGCCGCGTCAGCGACCTCCGCTTGAATGCAGATAGGATCGGCCGGGTAACTTGAGAAGCGTCTCCACGAGCACGGTGATCCGCAGGGCCTGAAGGCCCGAGCAGACGACGGCCGAGGGACGCCGACCGCGCGGTGGGCGCCGGGTAGCTCGCCGCCGATGGCGTGCTATGGCTGAGATCGGCCGGGTGGCCGGCGCGGATGTCCAAGCCGAAGGGCCAAAGGCGTCGGCGCGTGTCTCAAGCACGTTCTCAACACCCGGCTCCCGCTCACCCGAGGAGGGCGCGCAGGCATAGCCATCGCCGAAGGCGTCCAGCTCGGCGTCGATCTCGGCGAGCCGCGCTTCGATCTCCTGCGGCAGGTCCTCCACCGCCGCCCACTGCTCGGTGAGCGCGTCGTACTCAGCGCTGATCGCGGCGATCTTCTCGGTATCCTCGGCGCCGCGCTCGACCTGAACCGGATAGACACGCGCGAGGCCGTGGCCGGAAGGGTAGTCGAGATGCGCCTCGGCCCATTTCCAACCTTCCGTATCCCGTAGCGCCTGGGCCTGCGCGGCCAGCTTCTCGGCCACCAGCCGGTCGAGCAGCGCCACGTCCTCCAGCCAGCCGCCGCCGTCCTCGGTGAAGAGGTCGCGGAGCACCATGCCGCCTGCCTCGGCATAGGCCTCGACGCCGATAAAGACCGCGCGCCGGTCCTCGGCCCGCACCTTGGCTTCCGTCATCGCCTGCCGGATGAAGCTGGCCGAACGGTTGTAGGACAGAGCCGCATAGACCTGCTCCTGGCGCTCATGATCTTCACTGACGGCGAACGCCATGAGCTGATCCAGGGTCAGGTCGTCTTCGCGATAGACGCCCATCAGCCTGGGACTGACTGTGGCGAGCCGCAGGCGTTGGCGAACAACCTGGGCCGACACGCCGAACCGCGCGCCGATCTCTTCGGCGCCCCAGCCGAGCCGTTCGTTTAGATCGCGGAACGCGTCGAACTGGTCGGCTGGATGCATGGCCGAGCGCGTCACGTTTTCGTCTAGGCTGATCTCTTGCGGATCGAACTCGGTGTCGATCACGCACGGGACCAAATGCGCCTTCTTGATCTGGCCGCGCGCGGCCAGCATCCGCAGCGCCAGCCGCCGCCCCTCCCCGATGGTCACGAGCCAGAAGCCGGTGAGGCCACCGGCCTCATCGCGTTCGGGCTCCACCACCGGCTTTTGAAGCAGCTTCTTGGCGCCGATGCTCGCCGCCAACGCTTCGATGGCTGCGTCGCTATGCGGAACCTTGCGCGCGTTGCGCGGCGACTTCTTGAGCTTGTTGAGGGGGATTTCGATCTCAGTCCCAGTGACGATCTCG
This sequence comes from Pseudomonadota bacterium, assembly GCA_023445705.1. Lineage (GTDB taxonomy): Bacteria > Pseudomonadota > Alphaproteobacteria > Caulobacterales > Caulobacteraceae > Phenylobacterium. The sequence goes on along the minus strand of JAEXKM010000071.1, from coordinate 1,664 downwards.
CCGTTCGTGGTCATGACGACCTCCTTTTGGGGTTGGGCTTGCGAGGCGCAGAGCGCGCCTCGCAGCCCTGCCCGTCGGCGAGACCGGGTGTGCAAGCGGAGCGGGCGCCTTCGCGGGGACCCGGCTGCAGGGGCATGCCGATCCAGCCGCCAGTCTTGGCCAGCGCGAACCGAAGCTGGGCGGAAGGCACCCCGCAGCGCGCCGAGGGCGGCGCCCTAAGCATGGCGGCGAGCTGGCTCGCCGCGAACAAGGATGAAGGCTGTAAGGAGCCGCGCATGCGCGGCGGGACGCGCCGTCGAGCTGCCGGTGGCGGCCAAAGCCGCGGGAAGCGGCGCGCCCGTAGGAGCAGCGTAGCTGCGGGACCGAGCGCGACCGCCGGCCGCTCTCCGAACTTCTCTGGGGCGTTGCGGGACTCCCCCGCTCGAAGGGGTAGACCGAGACATCTTTGGCTCGGGCGCAGGGGAAGGCCTTCCCCTAACCAAAGAGCATGACGATGCTCTGGATGCTCATGAGATGGTGGTGCGGGCGGTCGGGCTCGAACCGACACTCCTTGCGGAACTGGATTTTGAATCCAGCGCGTCTACCAGTTTCACCACGCCCGCGCGCGTGAGGGCGAACCGTTTATCAAGCCTCCCCCCCGAACGCCAGAGGGCGAAGCGCCGGTGACGGAGGAAAGCCAGAACGGCGACATCCCAGGAAGGGACGAGGCGGTTTCCGAGGCCGCTGCCGCACGTTCTGGGCGGCCGCACAGAGTGTCGCCGACGGGCCCGTTGATCAGGCGAGACAAGCGCCGGTCGATCGTGCGCGACGACACCTATGTGGCGAGCGTCGCCTTGTGCGTCAACGTCCAGGCTCGGGACGTTCGCCACAGCTTCGATAGCTTCGCTGGCCGGCCCGGTTCATCGGACCTATAGGCGTGCCGCAACCCCAGGAATGATCATGGACCACAATGAACAGCGCCGACGCACGCATAGGGAACAGCGGGAGCTCGCGAGCTTCTATCAGGAACAGATCAATCATCTCGCGACGCCAATCATCCAAGCGTTTACGGCGCTGCCGCTGCTCATCTCGGTGTTGGCGCTCTTTTTCTCCGTGTCCAAGATCTCCGAGATGTCGGCGAGATTTCTGATCATGTTTACGGTCGTCACCGGCGGCTTGCTGATGGCGGCGATCGCTGGGGCAAATCAGAAAGCTGCGCGCCGGGTGCAGGCGCGCTACCTGGAAGCCCACCGAGAGCTGTTCGGCGAGGCCGAAGCCTTCACGCTGGTTGGCCTGGCCTTGGGCGCGCGCTCCACCGGAGTGCGACGCTAGCTGCGTAGAGCCTCTGCTGCTCCCCCGTGGACGGCGCTGCGAGCGAACCGGCAGGCCTTGTGAGCGTATCAGCTCGGATAGGCGCCCATTTCGTCAGCCGGTTCCGGGGCGACCTCGACGCCATCGCCGTCCTCTTCTCGCGCATGGGCCGCGACCAAGGCCGCGCGCTGGCCGATCTCGGCGGCGAGATTGGCGAGGCCGGCGCCTGCACCCGCCGGCATGGCGGCGACCTCGTCGCGCGCGGCCGGAAGCTCGGCCACGATCCGGGCCGTCAGCGCCGCCACGCGCCGGACCGTGGCCGGACCAGCCAAGCCGGCGGCCTCGGCCATTCGCCGCCAATGACGGGCATAGAT
>JAEXKM010000005.1 GCA_023445705.1 Pseudomonadota bacterium | reverse complement strand
CAGCAGGCCTGCGTCCTCATCGCCCTACCGCGCTTGGCGGCGGGAGAGCAGGTGACGTCCATAGCCCTCGACCTGGGCTACGAAAGCCCTGCGGCCTTCGCCACCATGTTCAAGCGCCTGCTGGGCGTCGCGCCGAGCCGCTACCAGGGATAGGGCGGGCGTCTAGAGCCGTGCGTCGATCCAGCCGACGATATCGGCCAGCACCTCCTCCTTGCCGAGGTCGGCGAGCAGGTCGTGATAATGCCCCTCGTAGAGTTTCAGCGTCTTATCGGCCGATCCGGCGTGGTCATAGAAGAACTGGCTGCCCTTCGGCAGGGTCGCCTTGTCCTCCGTCCCGTGCATGATCAGCACCGGCAAGGTGATGGTCGGGATCTCCTTGGTCAGCCGCTCGTCTGCCCGCTGCAGCGCCGCGACCGTGATGCTCGGTTGGGTCTCGTCGTGGATCAGCGGATCCTCGTCCAGCGCCCGCACCGCTGCGGGATCACGTGAGAAGTCTGCGTTCTTCAGCTTCAGCACGCCGACATTGGGCGCGACATGGCTGACGCCCTTGATGACCTGGAGCGCGATCTCCGGCGCTGGGACCCGGAAGGCGAAGCTCTCGCAAATCAGGCCGACATATTCGCTCACGTTCTCGACGTGGAACCGCTCGCCCTCCGAGCGCCCCCTGCCGCGATAGTCGTGCGCATAGACGGCGAAGCCCTTGGCGGCCAGCTGTTCGGCGACCCAGGCGTACTGCCCCCCGTGCGAGTTGAAGCCGTGACTGATCACCACGACAGCCTTTGGTTGGCCCTCCGGCCGCCAGCTTCGCATGAAGATCTTGAGGCCCCCGGCCCCTTCGAAAGTCTCTTCGTTCGGAACCTGAGCCATGGCGCCCTCGCAAGTTGTCAGGCGCGCAACCTAGCCTTCAAATAACGAACGGTGCTATGCGAAAACGCACTTGGCCACGCTAGTTCGTAAAGGCGCCTGCATAGCGTTCGCGCAGCAGGTTCTTCTGTACCTTGCCCATGGCGTTGCGCGGCAGTTCTTCGACGAAGAAGACGCGCTTGGGAGTCTTGAACGCCGCCAGCTTCTCGCGAAGGGATGCGACCATCGCCGCCTCCTCGCCCCGGCCGATGACCACGGCCACCACGGCCTCGCCGAAGTCGGCGTGCGGCACGCCGATCACCGCGCTCTCGACCACGCCGTCCATCTCGTCGAGGGCCAGCTCCACCTCCTTGGGGTAGACGTTGAAGCCGCCTGAAATGATGAGGTCCTTGGCCCGGCCGGAGATCCAGACGCGGCCATCGGGGTCCTGCCGCGCCACGTCGCCGGTGATGAAGAAGCCATCCTCGGTGAACTCCTCGGCGGTCTTTTCCGGCATCTGCCAGTAACCGCCGAACACGCTCGGCCCGCGGATTTCGATCACCCCCGTCTCGCCGCCGGCGATGCGAAGCTCCACGCCGGGCAGCGGATAGCCGACGCTGCCAGCGATGCGCTCGCCCTCCAACGGATTGGAAGTGATGATGACCGCTTCGCTCATCCCGTAGCGCTCGAGGATGCGCTGGCCCGTCCGCGCCTCGAACTCCGCGAAGGTGGACTCGAGCAGCGGCGCGGACCCGGAGAAGAAGAGGCGCATGTGCGCGGACGCTTCGCGCGTGAAGCCCGGATTGGCCAGCAGCCGGGTGTAGAAGGTCGGCACCCCCATCATCACCGTGCAGAGCGGCATCGCCTTGAGCACGCTGGCGTCTTCATACTTCGGCAGCCAGGCCATCGGCGCGCCGGACAGCAAGGCGCAGTGGGTGGCGACGAACAGGCCGTGCACATGGAAGATCGGCAAGGCGTGCAGCAACACATCGCGCTCGGTGAACCCCCAGGCCGCATGCAGAGCCAGGGCGTTGGCCGCCAGGTTTCCATGGCTGAGCATCGCGCCCTTCGAACGCCCGGTGGTGCCGGAGGTGTAGATGATCGAGGCCAGGTCGCCGTCGCCGCGCGGCACGCTCGCGATCAGCGGCGCGCGCCCCCGCGCATCGCCCACCAATTCCACCGCGTCCTCGACGAACAGCACCGGCTGGGCGTCGTCGATGAAATAGTCAACCTCGGCCTCGGTATAGGCGGTGTTGAGCGGCACGAAGACCGCGCCGGCCTTCAGTGTCGCAAGATAAACGACCAGCGCCTCGACGCTTTTCTCCGATTGCAGCATCACCCGGTCGCCGGGCTCCACCTCGTACTCGATCAGCAGGGCGGCGGTCCGCGCCACGTCGTCCTCCAGGGCGCCGTACGAGATCGCCGTTCCGTCCGCGAGCAGCAGCGCCGGAGCGTTGCGGTCGGCCGGAAAGCGCGAGGCGAGCAGGTCATAGAGGTTCATGGCGGCGTCTCTAGAGCGGCAAGGCGGTGGTGAACTTGATCTGCTCCATCGCAAAGGCGGAGCTGACGTCGGTGAGCGGCGCGGTGGCGATCAGACGCTTGTAGAACCGGTCGTACGCCGCGATGTCCGAAACCACCACCTTCAGCAGGTAGTCCGTTTCGCCGGCCAGGCGATAGACCTCCGTCACCTCGGGCAGCGAGGAAACGCCCCTAGCGAAGAGGCTCAGCCATTCCTCGTCATGCCGGCTGGTCTTCACCGACACGAACACCACCAGGCCCAGGTCCAGCTTTTCGCGTGACAACAGGGCGACGCGCCGTTCGATGACGCCCTCGACGCCCAGCCGCTTCACCCGCTTCCAGCAGGGTGTCTGGGACAAGCCGACCCGCTCGGCGAGTTCGGCGATGGGGATGGTGGAATCGGCCTGAAGCTGCTTCAGGATTCGCCGGTCGATGGCATCGAGAGAAATATTATCCGCCAATTCGGCCTCCAGGTAGAATTTGGAACTACCTATCACGCCGCACGCAGGGAAAACGGCAACGCTTTTCTCCACACCCTGCGCCATTCTCGGCGCCGATGGAGGGCAAAATGCTGCACGCGTTCAACGATCATCCGAGTGCGGTCGGCGAGACCTATGGTCAGCATCTGGCCCAGGCCTCCGGCTTCGGCGCGACCATGATCGCGGCGGGCGCCGCCTGCCTCGTCCACGCCATCTTCCCCTTCTGGTTCGAGAAGACCGCCAGCCTGTGCGTTCAACGGCTTCACGCGCAGATGAGCGCCCGCGCAGCCAAGGCCTGACCAGATCCTCCCCGCACGGAGT
>JAEXKM010000057.1 GCA_023445705.1 Pseudomonadota bacterium | reverse complement strand
CGCGCCCTCGACATTGCCGCCCTGCTCGATGGCGAGGTCGACCAGCACCGAACCCGGCTTCATCGAGGCGACCTGCGCGGCGCTGACCAGCTTGGGCGCCGGCCGGCCGGGGATCAGGGCGGTGGTGATGACGATGTCTTGTTTGGCGATGTGGCTCGAGACTAGCTCGGCCTGCTTGGCCTGGTACTCGGCGCTCATCTCCTTGGCGTAGCCGCCGGCCGTCTGGGCGTTCTTGAACTCCTCGTCCTCGACCGCCAGGAACTTCGCGCCCAGGCTTTCCACCTGTTCCTTGGTGGCCGGTCGCACGTCGGTGGCGGTCACCACGGCGCCCAGGCGCCGGGCGGTGGCGATGGCCTGCAGGCCGGCCACGCCGACCCCCATGACGAAGACCTTCGCCGCGGCCACGGTGCCGGCGGCGGTCATCATCATCGGCATCGCCTTGCCATAGGCCTCGGCCGCCTCGATCACCGCGCGATAGCCGGCCAGGTTGGCCTGCGAGGACAGCACGTCCATCACCTGCGCCCGGGTGATCCGCGGCACGAATTCCATCGCGAAGGCGGTCGCGCCCTTGGCCGCCAGGGCCTTCAGCGCATCTTTCTCGACATAGGGATTCAGGGTGGCGACCACGACGGCGCCGCTCTTCAGTGCGGCGATCTCCTCGTCGACGGGCGCGCGCACCTTGAAGAGGATGTCGGCCTTGCCGATCGCCTCGGCCGCGTTTTCGACCAGGGTCGCGCCCGCCGCCTCGTAGTCGGCGTCCAGGAACGAGGCGGTCTTTCCGGCTCCGGCCTCGACCACCACCGAATATCCGGCGCCGATCAGCTTTTTCACCGTCTCGGGCGTAGCGGCCACGCGTGTTTCATCCGCGCGCCGTTCCTTGGTGACGGCGATAGTCGTCATACGCACGCTTCCCCCAACTGGTAGTCGAACTTTGAGCCGACCATAGAAGCGCCCGCCAACCGTTGTCCAGCGAACGCCGGCAGCGATTCAAACATTTGTTTGAGAGGTGAGGCCTTTGCGCCTCAGGCGCGGGGCCTTCGCACAGCAAAAAGGGCGGTCACCGCGCTGGCGCCGCCCTTTTCGAAGTTCTGAAGTCGGAGAGGCCCTTAGTGGGCGTCCGCGTCCGGATGCTCGCGCAGGACGAACCAGCCTGCCACCGAGATCACGACGCCGACGATCGCGCTGCCGACGAAGCCGGTCGGGGTGCAGAAGACCAGAACGAGGAACACCAACAGGGCGGCCAGAGCCAGCGAGCCCCACTTCGCCAGCATGACGAACAGGTGGTAGGTCGCGGTCTGCTCGTGGATGTCCATGTCGCCGCGGTGGTATTCGGAAGCCATGGCGGTGGCGTCTCTCTCTTCAATGATGTTGAGGCCGGACTACACGAAGCTCCGGCCCGCCTCAAGCTCTCGTCTTGATCAGGCCGGCCAGACCGCAAGCAACGATCGCAGCGCGGCCACCAGGGCCAAAGGCTGGTCGATCATCACGTGGTGGGCCGAATCCGGGATCGCGATCTTCAGCGTATCGTCCGGCAGCGGGTTGTTGCTGTGCTCGGTTCCGCGCGTGATGATCACCGAACGGTCGCCGTAGATATGCGCCAGCGGGACCTCGACCTTGGGCTTTCCGCCCGCGGTCATGGCCTCCATCACCGACCGGTCCAGCTTGTTCCACATGTTGGGATCGAAGCGCCAGGTCCAGCCTTCGCCGACCCCGTCCTCCATCGGCGCGCGCTTCAGCGAGCGGCGGGCGATGAAGTCGGCGATGAATAGGTTGCCAGCCACCTGCGGCGGCATCAGCCGGAATCGCGAAAGCGCGGCCTCCAGGGTGGGATAGACCCGCTGCGCGCGGTCGGCGGTCGGGATGTTGCGAGCCCGCTGCTTCTGCTCTTCCAGCATCCGCTTGCCCTCGGGGCTGTCCGCGGGCGGTCCGCCGAAGCCGACGTCGACCATTACCGCCGCACGCATCCGCTCCGGATGCCGGGCGGCGGCGAAGAACACCTGGGATCCGCCGAAGGAGTGGCCCACATAGATAGGCTTGCCGGCGGCATACAGGCCCGCAGCCTGGGCGCAGGCCTCGGCGTCCTCGGCGAAGTCCTGGAAGGCGTAGGTCTCGCGCCAGTCCGAGGCGCCCATGCCGGCCAGCGACATCGAGGCGACGCGGAAGTCGGCGGCCAGGTACGGCGCGATGAAGCTCCACCAGTCGGCGTGCGCCGAATTGCCGTGTACCAGCAGCAGGCCGGGCTTGCCGACCTCGCCCCAGGTCAGCAACTCAAGCTTGCTGCCCTTCGATTCGACGAAGCTGCGCTCGGGCTCGTCGGCGATGGCGTCGAGGAACCACTGCGGCGCGTCCGGCTCGCGGCCTCGGAACGGCAGCAGCGGCGCCTGGACCTCAGGCGGCAGCTCTCCGGGCGCGGTGTGCACCGGGCGGTCGTCGTCGTAATAGCCGACCGGCGCGCCTTCCTTGATGGCGGGATCCAAAGCCATGAGTTTACGCGCCCCCTCGCGCCTCACGCTCGCCCGGCTTGCGCGAGAGCGAGCGAATTCCCTTGTAGACGGCTGTGCCGGTCAACAGCGTCTTGTCTCCGCACCAGATGCGGCCGCGGACGGTGAACAGGTCGTCCTGCTCGGCGATGATGTCGCTGGTTCCCTCGACCCAGTCGCCCATGTGCGCCCCCGACAGGAAGTCGGTCATCAGCCGCACGGTGACCCAGCCGATCTCACGCTTGTTCGAGACGACCCGGCCCCAGGCCATGTCGGCGAAGCTCATCAGCATGCCGCCGTGGCAGTTGTTCATGCCGTTGGCGTGGTGCTCCTCGACCCGGAAGGCCATCACCTCGTCCTGAGTCACAGGATCGCGTTTGGAGTAGAACGGCCCGACCGTACGGCCGAAACCCCGCTGCCAAAGGTTGATCACAAAGCCGTCGGGAACGACGGCGGCCTGAACTTCTGTGAGGTCATCGGACATGGCGTCATGCAGATGAACGGGCGTTTGAAGATTGGCAAGCGCCGATCGCCGGTTCCCTATCGGTCGAACCACCCGCTAAGGTAGCCCGTCGAGCTTTTTCTGGGAGGAATTGCATGCGCATCGCCATGAGCCTGGCCTTGGTAGCCCTGCTGGCCGCCGCCTGTTCGAAGAAGGAAGAGTCGCCCGCGCCTGCCGCCGAGACTGCAGTCGCGCCTGCCGCGCCGAGCTTGGCGGGGGCGGACATCGAGGGGCCCAAGCCCGGTAAGTGGCGCATGACCACTGAACTGGCCGCGATTCCAAAGCCGGTGGTGGTCGAGACCTGCCTCGCCAAGACCAGCTTCAAGGAGATGCAGACCGCCCAGCAGCAGGCTGGGGTCAAGTGCGACGAGCAGACCTTCCGCCGCGAAGGCGCCGACTATGTCGCCCATGCCGCCTGCAGCTATCCCGGCGGCGTCAAGGCCACCATCGACAGCCGCTTCACCGGCGACTTCAACACCCGCTACGTCATGGAGAGCAAGACCGTCATGGACCCGGCCCCGACGCCAGCCATGAAGGAAACCACCATCAAGGTCACCGCCGAACGCCTCGGCGACTGCTAGGGGGGCAGCCTTGCCGCTACGCGTGGAGCGGCGGCGCCATCGCATATGGCTTCTCCTCATGATTCGTCATGGCCGGGCCGTCAGGTCCCGGCCATCCATAGACGCCTGCGCTAACCGGATAAGCTGACGCCTATGGATCCCCGGCACGCTGCGCGGCCGAGGATGACGATCGAGGGGACAGCGGGGAGGCTGACTGAGGGGGCCGCCCGCCAGGGCGGTTTCCCTTCCCCGACGCCCAGGTTCCCCCTATCGTCCCGCCCGACTGGATGGGGATGAGTTTTCCACGATGAGATTATTCGAGACGGCGATCGCGGCGATCGCCGCCGCGGCCTTGAGCGGCTGCGCCACCACCGCGGCGCCTTCCAAGCCGAGCAGCGCCCAGGGCGCACAGGGCGGCAAGACCCTGCCCAAGGGCCTGGATCCGTCCCGCAGCGGCGATCCTTTCGCCTCGACCTACCGGCCGCTGCCCAGCCGCCCGACCGCCCTGTTCGGCGCGACGATCTTCACCGGAACCGGCGAGCGGATCGACGGCGGCACGGTGCTGATCCGCGATGGCCGCATCGAAGCTGTCGGGACGCACGTCCCGCCGGCCAGCTATGACGTCGTCGACGCCACCGGCAAGTTCATCACGCCCGGCCTCATCGACGCCCACTCGCACCTGGGCGTCTATCCCTCGCCCTCGGTGCCGGCCCATTCCGACGGCAACGAGCTCACCGACCCCAACACCGCCGGCGTCTGGGCCGAGCATTCGGTGTGGCCGCAGGATCCGGGCTTCAACCTCGCCCGCGCTGGCGGGGTGACCACCATCCTGGTGTTGCCGGGATCCGGAAACCTGATCGGCGGCCGCTCGGTCACCCTGCGCAACGTTCCCGCCCGCACCGTCCAGGACATGAAGTTCCCGGGCGCGCCCTACGGCCTGAAGATGGCCTGTGGCGAGAACCCCAAGCGCGTCTATGGCAGCCGCAGCCGCGCGCCCTCGACCCGCATGGGCAATGTCGCCGGCTATCGCGCCGCCTGGATCAACGCCGCCGACTACGCCCGCAAGTGGGACGTCTACCGCGAGAAAGAGGGGCGGGGCGAAAAGGCCGATCCGCCCAAGCGCGATCTGCAGCTCGAAACCCTGGCCGGGGTGCTGAACGGCGAGATCCTCGTCGAGAACCACTGCTACCGCGCCGACGAGATGGCCCAGATGATCGGGATCGCCAACGAGTTCGGCTACAAGATCACGGCCTTCCACCACGCGCTGGAGGCCTACAAGATCGCCGACATCCTGGCCAAGGAGGACATCTGCGTCGCCACCTGGGCGAACTGGTGGGGCTCCAAACTCGAGGCTTGGGACGCGGTCGAGGCCAACGCCCCGTTGATCCACGCCGCCGGCGGTTGCGCGATCATCAAGTCCGACGACCCCGACGTCATCCAGCGCCTGAACCAGGAGGCGGCCGAAGCCCTCTCCGCCGGCCGCGCCGCCGGCCTGGAGATCTCCGAGGCCGACGCCATCAAGTGGATCACCCTCAATCCGGCCAAGGCCCTCGGCGTCCAGAAGGAGACCGGCAGCCTGGAGGTCGGCAAGCGCGCCGACGTGGTGATCTGGGACCACAATCCCTTCTCGATCTACGCCCGCGCCGAGCGCGTCTATCTCGACGGCGCCATCGCCTACGACCGCCGCGACCCGCGCTACCAGCCCAAGTCGGACTTCGAAATCGGCCAGGGGGCCAACCGCTGATGCGCAAGCTGGCAGTCAGTCTCGCGGCGCTCGCCGCGGTCATCGCCACCCCGGTTCTCGCCCAGACGGTGGCGATCACCAACGCCCGCATCCTCACCGCCGGTCCGGCGGGCGAGATCGCGCAGGGAACCGTCGTCGTCCGGAATGGCAAGATCGCCTCCGTCGGCGCCGGCCCGGCTCCGGCAGGCGCCCAGGTGATCGACGCCAAGGGCGGCGTGGTCACGCCGGGCTTCGTCGCCGCCAACGCCCTGCTGGGCGCGGTCGAGGTCCGCTCGGTGGGCGACGACCTGACCGTGATCAACCCCGACATCGGCGCGGCCTTCGATGTGCAGTACGGCCTCGATCCCGCCTCCACCCTGATTCCGGTGGCGCGCATGGCCGGCATCACCCGCGCCATCGTCACCCCGCTCTCGGCCGGCGGGGGCGGAGCGAGCTTCCACGCCGACGACGGCGAGGAGATCTTCACCGCGGGCGGAACCGGCGGGACCAAGGCCTCGGCCCTGTTCGCCGGCCAGGCCGCCGTCATCCACCTGGGCGCGGCGCCCGACATCCTGGTCAAACCGAAGGTCGGCATGGTCGTGCCCTTCGGCGACGGCGGGGCCAATGTCGCCGGCGGCGCGCGCGGGGCGCAGATCGTCGCCCTCAGGGCCGCCTTCCGCGATGTCCGCGACTACATGCGCAACAAGGCCGCCTACGATCGCGCCGGCGTCCGCGATCTCGCCCTCTCCAAGGCCGACCTGGAGGCGCTGATTCCGGTGGTCGAGGGGCGCATGCCGATCATCGCCCGGGTCCACAAGGCCTCCGACATCCGAGCTGTCCTGAAGTTCGCTCGCGAAGAGAAGGTGAAGGTCATCCTCTCCGGCGCAGAGGAGGGCTGGATGGTCGCCCAGGACATCGCCGCCGCGGGCGTTCCGGTGATCCTCGACCCGCTCAGTGACCGTCCTGAGACCTTCCAGGTCCTGGGCGCCAGCCTTGAGAACGCCGCCAGGCTCAACGCCGCCGGGGTCACCGTCGCCATCGAGGGGACCGGCGGCGCCCACCGCATCCGTGAGCTTCGCTACAACGCCGGCAACGCCGTCGCCTACGGCATGCCCTACCAGGCCGCGCTCGCCGCCGTGACGATCAATCCCGCCAGGATCTTCGGCGTCGCCGACCAGGTCGGCTCGCTGGAGCCGGGCAAGGACGCCGACCTCGTGGTCTGGACCGGCGACCCCTTCGAGCCGCTTTCCCAGCCCACGGCGATCCTGATCCGCGGCCAGGCTCAACCCCTGACCTCGCGCCAGATCGAGCTGCGCGACCGCTACAAGGACCTCTCAGGAGCCTATCCGCCGGCCTATTCGCGATAGGCGGGCGTCAGGTCCAGGCCGGCGGCGTCTCGGGGTAAGTCCCGATGGTCGCCGGCGCCTTTGGCGCCATCCTGCTTGCCGCTGGGCGGGGCGTGGCTGCGGCAGGGGCGCAGATGTTCGAAGGAAGCATCCTCCACGCCTTCCAGCACTGGCTGGCTTCTCCCAACGTGGCCGACCTTGCGCGGCGTGCGCTGGTAGCCGCCCTCATCGTAGGCGCCGCCTACCTCCTGGCGCGCCTCCTGCGGTTCGGTTTCGACCGGATGCGCAGGCGCTTCGTCCAAGGTTCCGCCTTCATCTATATCGTCGAACAGATCGGCGGTTATCTGATCCTGTTCTTCGGCCTGCTCGCTGCGGTCGCAGCCCTGGGCGTCAACCTGACCTCCGTCACCATCTTCGGCGGCGCGGTCGGGGTGGGCGTCGGCCTCGGCCTCCAGGGCGTGGTCAAGGAGTTCATCTCCGGCATCGTCCTCATCTTCGACCCGAACATCCAGGTGGGCGACTTCGTGGAGGTCGGCGAGGTCCGCGGCGAGGTGATGGAGTTCGGCGCCCGCGCCACGCGTCTGCGCACCAATGACGATCTCAACGTCGTCATCCCCAACTCGGTGCTCATGCAGAGCCGGGTGGTGAACTGGACCTACAACGAAACCTCGCGGCGCATCCACGTCCCGTTCTCGGTGGCCGAGGAGAGCGACACCGCCCAGGTGCGCGAGGTGGCCCTGGCCGCCGCCAAGGCCCTGGCCTTCACCCTTCCCGATGATGACCTGCGCAAGACCCAGGTCTGGCTGACAGGCTTCGGCGGCGCCGGGTTGGATTTCGACCTCGTGGTGTGGCCGTCACCGGAATCCTCGCGTCATCCCCGCACCATGCACGCCGCCTACACTTGGGCCATACACGCGGCCCTGCGGAAGGCGGGAATCAAGAGCGCCAACAACCAGGTCGACGTGCGCCTGCAAAGCCTGTTCGGACGGGAAGGTGAGGCGGCCATCGGCGCGCTCACCATCCCTCGTCCGCCGCCCCACGTCGCGCCGGCCGAGGCGGCCGCCTCGGCTCACGCCGCTCCGAACGACGCGGCCCAGGCCATGCTCGACGATGCGGACCGCGATCGCCTTTCCAGGGAGGAGGCCCCGCGCAGCCGCGAACGACGCGATGCATCCTGATCACGCGAACCCCAGCCGGTCAGATCACCACCCGCGATCTCCGGGTTTCCACCGATAGGCTGAGCCTTGGTTTGAACGGATCGTGCGCCCGTAACTGGAGGGCGCCCATGGACTTTGTGAAGAGCTTCCTCGAAGGGGCGCCGCTTCTCATCCTCAGTCTCTCGATCATCGCCCTGGTGGTGATCGCGGCCTTCGTCGGGCATTGGCTGCGGCGCACGCACGACTCCGGCCCTCCCGGCCGGCCGCGCGAGGGCGGGGATCAGGAATCCTACATCGTTTCCGGCGTGGTCGGCCTCCTGGCTCTGCTCATGGGCTTCACCTTCTCGCTGGCGGTCGATCGCTTCGAGATCCGCCGCGGCTTGGTGCTGGAGGAGGCGAACGCTATCGGCACCGCCTATCTGCGCAGTCAACTCCTGGAGGAGCCGCATCGGGAGCGCATCAGCAGCCTGCTCATCGCCTATACCGACAACCGGCTCGCGGTCGCCAAGCTCAAGCCGAACGATCCTGGCGTCGAAGCGCGGATCGCCAAGGACGACAAACTGCTCACTGAGCTCTGGGCCGCGACCAGCTCGGCTTTCGAAACCATCAAGGGACTGGATTTCTCGAGCACCTATGTCGACTCGATCAACCACGTGATCGACCTCGATGCATCTCGCCGGGCGGCGATGGTGGTGCATGTGCCGACCGAGGTCTTCGTCGTCCTGGTCATCTATCTCGTCGTCACCGCGGGCGTGCTCGGCTACGTGCTGGTGGGGCCGCGGGGCAGGTCCGCGGCGGCCTTCATGCTGGCGCTCACCGTCATGTCGCTGCTGCTGATCATCGATATCGACAGTCCGGCCCGTGGGGCTGTGCGCAGCTCGCAGGGCCCGCTCATCGAGCTTCAGAAGATGCTGAAGAGCCAGCCGAACAGCGTTTACGACCGCTACCGGCTACAGGACTTCCCGGCCTCGCCGGCGCTCAAGCCCGGCGCCTCCGCTCGGCCTGGATGAAGTCGACGAAAGCGCTCAGCGGCGGCGGGACGTGCCGGCGGCTGGGATAGTAAAGCGACGGCCCGGGAAAGCTCGGCAGCCAGTCCTCCAACATGCTGACCAGCCGCCCCTCGTCGATGTCCTGGCGCACATAGCCGTCGAAGGCCGCCCAGAACCCGGCCCCATCCAGGGCCGCGCGCCGTTGCAGGGCGATGTCGGTCGAGACCAGGCGCGGGGGCGGATCGATGCGGATGATCTCCCCGGCCTTCTCAAACTCCCAAGGGAACATCATCCCGCTGGCGAAGCGCTGGCGGATGGCTGGAACCGCCGCCAGGTCGCGCGGATGCTGCGGGTGTCCATGGGCGGCGATCACCTGCGGCGCGGCCACCAGGGCGTAGCGCTGGGTCCCGCCGAACGGCACGGCGATCATGTCCTGCTCCAGGTGCTCGTCCCAGCGCACTCCGGCGTCGAATCCCTCCGCCACGATGTCGATCCGGCTCGAGTCGCTCACAATCTCTAGCCGAATCCGCGGATGACAGTCCAGGAATCGGGCCACCAGCGGAGCCAGCACCAAGTCTATGGCCGGCAAGGGCGCGTTGATCCGCAACAGGCCGGCCGGCTCGTCGTCGGTCGCATGCACCGCCTCCACGGCCGACGCGATCTCTCCCAGCGCGGGCGCCAGCCGCTCCAGCAGCCGTTGCCCCGCATCGGTGGGCAGCACGCTGCGCGTCGTGCGGTTCAGCAGCCGCACCCCCAGTTCGGCCTCCAGATCCCGCACCGCCTGGCTCAGGGTCGAGGCGGATATTCCCCGAAGCCGCGCCGCACGGCGGAAGCTGCGTTCGCGGGCGACGGCCGCGAAGGCCTCCAGATCGGCAAGGTTCAGATGGGCCATTGTGCGAAATTCCGGACGGCCTGTCAGGGAATGAGCGGATTATCCAAGGAATGGCGTGGGCCTAGTTTGGCGTCAACGCAAAGGAGCCCGCCATGATAACTCGCCAGCTCGGCCGCACCGGCCCCGTCTCATCCGCCCTCGGTCTCGGCTGCATGGGCATGTCCGATCTCTACGGCCCGGCCGACCGCGACGCCGCCCTGGACACTTTCGCCCTGGCGCGCGAGGCCGGGATCGATCTGCTCGACACCGGCGACTTCTACGGCATGGGCCACAATGAGATGCTGGTGGCCGAGGCCCTGCGCGAGCTTCCGCGCGAGCAGGCGATCGTCAGCGTGAAATTCGGCGCCCAACGTGGCCCGGACGGCTCATGGCTCGGCTTCGACGGCCGCCCCGTCGCGGTGAAGACCGCTCTCGCCTATAGCCTCAAGCGCCTGCGCACCGACTATGTCGACATCTACCGCCCGGCGCGCCTCGACCCCAACGTGCCCATTGAGGAGACGGTCGGAGCCATCGCCGATCTGGTGAAGGCAGGCTATGTTCGGCACATCGGACTTTCGGAAGTCGGCTCGGAAACCCTGCGCCGCGCCGCCGCCGTCCATCCGATCTGCGACCTGCAGATCGAGTATTCGCTGATCTCGCGCGGGATCGAGGACGGCGTCCTGCAGACCTGCCGCGACCTGGGCATCGGGATCACCGCCTATGGCGTCCTGTCGCGCGGCCTGATCAGCGGGCACTGGTCGGGCGCCGGAAACACCGCGACCGACTTCCGTACCCACAGTCCGCGTTTCCGGGGCGAGGCGCTGGAGCACAACCTCGGCCTCGTGGAAAAGCTGAAGGCCTTCGCCGCCGCCCGCGGCGCGAGCCCAGCTCAGCTCGCCATCGCCTGGGTGGCCGCGCAGGGCCAGGACATCGTCCCCCTGATCGGGGCCCGACGCCCCGACCGGCTGGAAGAGGCGCTGGGCGCCCTGAACCTCACCCTGACACCCGCCGACTTGACCGAACTCGACCAGATCATTCCCAAGGGCGCGGCCGCCGGAGAGCGCTACAACCCCGAACAAATGGCCATGCTCGACAGCGAGCGCCGCTAAACCGCCAGGCGGCGGCCCCCTCAGTCAGCTACGCTGACAGCTCCCCCCAAAGGGGGAGCATCCGTGGCGCATAAGATCCTCCCCCTCTGGGGGAGGAGGATCGCCGTAGGCGAGACGGAGGGGGCGCCGCAGGGTGCTTACGGCCGCAGCGTCCTCCCTTTCAACCCCACGCTCACCCGCGGCCCCAGCGCTTCGGCCGAACTGCCGACCGCCACCGCGATCTCCCCCTCCGCGACCCGCCAG
>JAEXKM010000464.1 GCA_023445705.1 Pseudomonadota bacterium | reverse complement strand
GCTCTGCTCACGACGATAGGTCTCGTGCGTGACCATCCCCTGGGTGAACAGGCCGGCGAACGGCTCGCGCACCGAAAGCATCCCATCATCGGCCAGGGCGCGGGTGACGAAGCGGGCGTAGAGCAGGTGCAGGACCGCGTGTTCGACGCCGCCCACATACTGATCGACCGGCAGCCAGTAGTCGGCGGCCGCCTTGTCGATGGGGGCCGAGGCCTCGGTGTCGGTGAAGCGGGCGAAGTACCAGGAGGAGTCGACGAAGGTGTCGAGGGTGTCGGTCTCCCGGGTCGCTGCGCCGCCGCATTCGGGGCAGGTGGCGTTTTTCCAGGTCGGATGCCGCGCCAGAGCGTTGCCCGGCTTGGAGAAGTCCATGTCGTCGGGCAGGACGACCGGCAACTGATCCTTCGGCAGGGCGACCACGCCGCACTTGGCGCAGTGGACGACCGGGATCGGGCAGCCCCAGCCGCGCTGGCGGGCGACGCCCCAGTCTCGCAGGCGATAGACCGTGGCGCCTTCGCCCTGGTTCTGCTGCTCGATCTTGGCGATCGCCGCGGCCTTGGCCGGTTCGATCTCCAGGCCGTCCAGGAAGACGGAATTGAAGATCGTGCCGGGGCCGGTATAGGCCTCGTCCGCGACCGCGAAGGTTGCGGGATCTTCGCCCGGCGGCAGCACGACGGGTTTCACCGGCAGGCCATACTTGCGGGCGAAGTCGAGGTCGCGCTGGTCGTGGGCGGGGCAGCCGAAGATGGCGCCCGTGCCGTAATCCATCAGGATGAAGTTCGCGATCCAGACCGGTAGACGCCAGTTGGGGTCGAACGGATGAACGACGGTCAGGCCGGTGTCGAAGCCGATCTTTTCGGCGGTTTCGATCTCGGCTTCGGAAGCGCCGCCCTTGCGGCATTCGGCGATGAAGGCGGCGACCTTCGGGTCGGCGGCCAGCTGTTCAGCCAGTGGATGATCAGGCGCGATCCCGACGAAGCTGGCGCCGAACAGGGTGTCGGGGCGGGTGGTGTAGACCTCCAGTCCGGCGTCGAAACCGGTCGGCGCCTTGTCGCCCCAGCCGAACTTGAAGCGCAGACCCTTGGAGCGCCCGATCCAGTTCTCCTGCATCAGCCGGACCTTGTCGGGCCAGCGATCCAGGCCCTTCAGGCCCTCGATCAGCTCTTCGGCATAGTCGGTGATGCGCAGGAACCACTGGTTCAGCTTGCGCTTCTCGACGACCGCGCCCGACCGCCAGCCGCGGCCGTCGACCACCTGCTCGTTGGCCAGGACCGTCTGGTCGATCGGGTCCCAGTTGACGACGCTTTCCTTGCGGTAGACCAGGCCGCGCTTCCACAGGTCCAGGAACCAGTCCTGCTGCTTGCCGTAATAGGCCGCATCGCAGGTCGCGAACTCGCGCGACCAGTCGATCGACAGGCCGAGCTCCTTCAGCTCGGACCGCATCTTGGCGATGTTGTCGTAGGTCCAGCCGCGCGGATCGACGCCGCGCTCCATGGCTGCGTTCTCGGCCGGTAGGCCGAAGGCGTCCCAACCCATGGGGTGCAACACATTGAAGCCCCGGGCGCGCTTGTAGCGGGCCACGACGTCGCCCAGCGAATAGTTGCGCACATGGCCCATGTGGAGACGCCCGGAGGGGTAGGGGAACATCTCCAGGGCGTAGTACTTCGGCGTTCCGGGCTTGGGCGGGCCGGCCCGGAACACGTCGGCGTCCGCCCAGGCTTTACGCCACTTGGGCTCGGTCTCTTTGGGATTGTAGCGGGCCATGGGGCGTCTTCGAAGGTCAGAGAGGTGACGGACGGCGCCGTTCGTCGCGCCGTCCCCGATTAGGAGGGCGCATCCTGGAATCTTCGATGCGCCCGGCTGGGCCTTAGCCGATGTTCGACAGCCGAAGCTGCCGCGCCTTGGTAAGGATCGCGTTTTCGAGATCGGTCTCGGTCTGGCCGGCGGCCGGAGCGTCGATCCAGTTCCCGGTCGCATCGCGGGTCTGCTTGAACACGGCGACGTTCAGGCCGTCGGCGCGCAGGCGCGAATCCAGGATGTAGACGGTGCACTTGAAGCGCTCGTCAGGCTTTTCCGGGTTCACATACCAGTCGGTGATGACCACGCCGCCATAGGGGTCGGCGGAGGCGAGCGGCATGAAGGACAGGGTGTCCAAGGTCGCGCGCCACAGATAGCCGTTCACGCCGATCGCCGGCTGATTGGGATTGGCCGTCGCTTCCTTCTTGCCGCCGATGCCCATGAAGCCGCCGGATTCCTTCCGGCCACCGCTTGAACACGCAGCCAGCGTCGAGAGGCTCACAACGAGCATCCCGGTCATCACGCCACGAACCAAATTACCGCGCACAAACGGCATTTATCGACTCCCAGTCGTTTTTCCGCGTCGGCTCGCGCCGCGGCGCCGCCCCCTTGCAGCCGCGCCCTCTATAACAATGCCCGAGGAACCGCCAAACAGGAATCGCGTGTCCCAGCCGCCACAGGCTCCGACGATCTGCCTGCGAGACAAGCAAAGCCGTGGCGGAGGCGGTTGACCTGAGGTCGTGGGCGACTTTAATCGCATCAACGGTCACGCCAGCACATGGCGGGCCGGGGCTAAGGGGCCATATAGGTGGGTATGTCCAAGCGGTTGGTCATTTCGGCGATCGGCGCGGCGCTCTTGATGAGCGGCGCTTCGACGGCCTTTGCCCAGTCGCCGGCCAAATCCGCCGACTTTTCCGTGCGCACCGAAACTTCGACGAACGCCCAAGGCGGTAAGTCGTTGAAGTGGGAGCGCAAGGGGCGCTGGGGGGTCTCTCTCGACCTCGATCAGCGGGATGAGCGGGGCACGCAGCTCAACGACGTCCAGGCGGGGGCCTATTTCCGTGTGACGCCGAGCCTGCGGGTCGGTGGCGCCGTCGCCCTGGGCGAGGAAGAAAACCCGACCTTCAAGAAGACCGAGCCGCGTGACGCCTCGCCGCGCGTCCGGCTCGAGACCGCCTTCAAGTTCTAAGGGCTTCTACAGCCGCCAGTCCGACCAGGCCCGCAGGCAGCAGCCGGCGGGCTGTTTTGTCATTGACGCCCCCGAGGGCATAGACCGGACCCCCGGCCTGGCGGACGAGCCGGGCCAGGCGAAGCGGTCCGATCGGCGTTCCGGCTGAGGGGCTGTTCGACGGAAAGATCGCCGAAACGACGGCGGCATCGGCCCCAGCGGCCAGGGCGCGACGGGCGGCGAGCGGGCTGTGGGCGGCGCAGGTCACCAGCAATCCCCGATGCTTCAGGTACGGGATCTGCCCGCGCAGGCGTTCCGGCATATGGACCCCGTCGGCCCCGACCCGCGCGGCCAGCGCCGCATCGGCGCCGATCAGCAGGCGGAGTTTCCGCCGCCGGGCGATACGCATCAGGCCCCGCGCGCGGGCCTCGCCCTGGGGGTCGCCGAAGGTCCGATAGACGATCGCCGCCCCGGCCGGCAACCGCCAGGCGGCGGCCTCGATGTCGGGCGTGCGGGCAGGATCGGTGAAGAACAGCAGCCAGGGCAGGGGCTTTCCCGTCGCCGCGCCGCGCCCTATGGCTTGCGCCGTCCGCACCAATGTCCAGAAGTTCGTCGAGATGACCGTACCTCCCGCCCTTGCCGATGTCCTAGCCCGGATCGCCCGCGCCGCGAAGGCGTCCGGCCGGGCCGCTTCGGACGTGACGCTCGTCGCCGTCTCGAAGCTGCAGCCCTGGGAGGCGGTGGAGCCGGTCCTGGCTGCTGGCCATAAGGTGTTCGGCGAGAACCGCGTCCAGGAAGCGATGGAGCGCTGGTCCACACGCCGTGACGAGATCGAGCTGCGCCTGATCGGCCCCTTGCAGACCAACAAGGCGCGGGAAGCGGTCGCCTTCTTCGACGTCGTCGAAAGCCTGGACCGGGGAAAGCTGGCCCGCGTCCTGGCCGATGAGGTTCAGAAACAGGGCAAGGCCCCGCGGCTCTACATCCAGGTGAACACCGGCGAGGAGCCGCAGAAGGCCGGAGTGCTTCCGGCCGAGGCCGACGCGTTCATCGCCGCCTGTCGTGAGGCCTATGGCCTGACGGTCGAGGGCCTGATGTGCATTCCCCCGGCGGCCGAGCCGCCCGGGCCGCACTTCGCCCTACTGGCCAAGATCGCCGCCCGCAACGGCCTCGCCAAGCTTTCCATGGGCATGAGCGACGACTTCGAAACCGCCGTGCGCTTCGGCGCCACCAGCGTGCGCGTCGGCTCGGCCCTGTTCGGGGCGCGGGGGTAGAGAGATTCTCCTCTGGGGAGGTGACCGGTGCGTGTCATCCCGGTTTCGGCCGCGGGCCGAAGACCGGGACACTGACGTCGCAGGTGCTTCCCTATGCGAACGCTCTTCTCGCCTACGCCTCGACGATCTCGACGGCGTCGCCCAGACGGGCCGCGGCGAGCAACTCCAGCATGTCCTCGCGCGAAAGGGCCACGCAGCCTTCGGTGGGCTGATAGCCGGGCCTGGCCAGGTGCATGAAGATGGCCGAGCCGAGCCCCGGCACGGGGGGATCGTCGTTGTGCGCCAGCACGCAGACCAGGTCGTAGACGTCGTCCGCGCGCCACATCTGCTCGGCGCTGGCCGGGTGGGGCAGCTTGACCGGGCGGTTGTAGGCCGGATCCTGCGGAGCATCGCACCATCCGTCGTCCCGCTCGAGCGCCTTGGTGGGCAGGCCGGTCTGCGGCGCTTCACTCTTGTCGGGCCGAAACAGCACCCGACGGATCGGCCAGACCCCCAGGGGCGACTTGCCGTCCCCCTCGCGCTTATCTGTCGCCGCGACCACGCCCCCCTTGCCCAGGGCGCAGCGGGTCACGCGGCCGTTCAGCTCGAAGCGTCCATCTGACATCGCCGTGAAGATCATGTCCTAAGGGGTCTCCGCAGGTTGGCTCTTTGGGTCGATACGGTGCATGTTCGGCCTTATGGCTCAACGCAAGACCCTGCTCGTCGTCGACGACAACGAAGAACTCCGCGGCGCAATCGCCGAACAACTGCAGCTCTCCGAGGATCTCTCGGCCATCGAGGCCGCCACCGCCGGCGAAGGCGTGAAGGCCGCGGTCGAAAATCGACCGGACCTGATCCTGCTCGACGTCGACCTCCCCGACATGAATGGCCGCGAGGCGTGCCGGCAGATGCGTGAGAAGGGCGTCGTCGCCCCGATCATCATGCTGACCGCCGCCGATACGGACGAGGACCAGATCTCTGGCCTGGAGGCCGGCGCCAATGACTATGTGACCAAGCCCTTCAAGTTCCAGGTGCTGATGGCGCGTATCCGCGCCCAACTCCGCAGCGCCGAGCAGTCGGAGGGCGCAGTCTTCTACCTGGGCGCCTACGAGTTCCGTCCCTCGGCCAAGATGCTGGTCGACGCTAACCAGAAGAAGATCCGGCTCACCGAGAAGGAAACCAACATCCTGAAGTACCTCTACCGGGCCGGCGAGAAGCCGGTCTCGCGCGAGGAACTGCTGGCCGAGGTCTGGGGCTACAACGCCGGGGTCACCACCCACACCCTGGAAACCCACGTCTACCGCCTGCGCCAGAAGATCGAGCCCGATCCCGGCAACGCGCGGCTCTTGCTGACCGAGGCCGGCGGCTACAGATTGGCGCCCTGACGGTTCGGACTCCCGGGGGCGATCTATGGCGAAGAAGTGGACCGTTGGGCGGGCCTTCCCGTACATGGCCGGCGTTGCGATCCTGATCGGGGTGATCGTGGTGGCGATCGGCGGCTATGAGCGCCGCGCCCAGGCGCTGGCGGCCTCCACCAAGGCCGCGAACCTCGACGCCATCAGCGGACCGCCCTGTCCGACGCTCACGGTCGAGGAGTTCGAGGCCCGCAGCGCCAAGCCGAAGAAGGCCTTTGTCTTCAACGAGACGCGGTACGACCGCCGGTTCGGCCATGTCGACTGCAATACGGTGGCGATGGGCAAGGGCAATGCCTACGCGCCGGTCTGCCAGTTCTCGGGCCCGGCCCTGCTGGCCGTGACCACGGATAAGGGGCGCTTCTTCTTCGCCCCTGGCACAGGCAAGCCGGTCACCGTCATCACAGAGGACGGCACGCCCCGCTGCGTGATGGATGGCAACTTCCGCCCCGAGCTCTCTTAGGGTGACGCCCCTTCAACTCGGCGGCTGATCGGGCAGGCGGCCCGCATCTTGAAGGTGGCGCACCTCTTTAACTGCGAGGCCGCGAAGCACATCCGCTGCATCTATGCCCCAGCCGAACGTGACGAGATGTTGAACGTGGGCGTGAAGTGCGGGCGGAAGCGCCACTTTCACCGTGACCGATCGCACGGCGTTTGGTTTTCGTCCTCTACGGGGAGTGTCTGGCTGTGGCAATTTACGGGCCTTTTAAAAGGCCTATAAATTGCTTGCGCTTAAGAGTCGATCCGCGGACGATGGCTTCAGCCAAAGTGATTCGACTTAGATTGGATCTGTGGTCTAAGACGACAAAGGACGACCGGCCTGGAAACCGATCGTCCTTGAGGTAGGTGGTGGAGGTGGTCGGATTCGAACCGACATTCCGCGCTCACGGAGCCCGCTTGGAAGGCGGGTGTGTCTACCAGTTTCACCACACCTCCGAGATCGGGGTCGGCTAAATGTCGACCCCGAATCTCACCACCAACCCCATTAAGGCAGCTAACGGGGGCTATATCTAGCGCCAAGTTGGTTGCGCGCGCCTACATGTTGTGAATAAACAACAGGAACCCTCGTTGAGCCAAATCGGTGGTTGCCGCTGCTTTGACGTGCGGCTTAAATCGCCAGGTCCGCGCTGACCGGGGCGTGGTCGCTGGGGCGGGCCCACTCGCGCACGTCGTCATGCACGCGCGACGAGGCCGCGCCGGTGCGGAACGCCGCCTCCTTCAGGCCGGGCGTCACCAGGATGTGGTCCAGCCGCAGGCCGCGGTTCGACTTGCGGAAATCGGCGGCGCGATAGCTCCACCAGGAAAACAGCTTTTCCGGTTCGGGAATGGCTTCGCGGGGCAGATCGATGAAGTCGAGGCTGGCCTTCAGCTTGGCGAAGGCTTCCAGCTCGATCGGCGTGTGGCTGACGATCTTTGACATCTGCTTGTGGCTCCAGACGTCGAACTCGCCCGGCGCAACGTTCAGGTCGCCGACGATCGCCAGGGGCGCCTTGGGGTCGCGACGCGACATCTCGGCGGTGAGCTGCTCGAAGAAGTCCAGCTTGTGGTCGAACTTCGGATTGAGTTCCCGGTCGGGAATATCGCCGCCGGCCGGGATGTAGAAGTTCTGGATCTCCACGCCGGCCACCTTGCCGCCGACGCAGCGCGCGTGGCCCTCGCGACAGACCTGCAGCGGCGCGGCGTCCTCGATCGGCAGGCGTGAGGCGATCGCCACTCCGTGCCAGCCCTTCTGCCCGGCGATCTTGATGTGCGGCAGGCCCACAGCCTCGAAGGCGGCCCGGGGGAACTCGCCCTCCTGGCACTTGATCTCTTGCATGCAGAGCACGTCGGGCGCCTGCTCATCGACGAAGCGGGCGACCTGCTCGGCGCGCAGGCGGACGGAATTGACGTTCCAGGTGGAGAGGCGAAGGCGCATGGCGCCGTACTTAAGGCTCTTCGGGCAAAAAGAAACGCCCGGGCACTGGAGAAGCCCGGGCGTAAAGTCTGTCTCTCATGCCGCCGCCGGGAGGGGATAGGGTCCGGCACGGAAAGGGTTCGCGATCGCGCGAACCCGATAGTGTCTTTATTGCCACGGGCGAAAATAAAAAGTCAAACAGAAATCACGCCGCGTATTGCCTGTTGTCGAAGTGTCACATTTTGCCGCGGCCGACATTGCGCGGCCGGGGATCTTTGAGGACGAACAGCGAGGCCGGCAGGCCGGAGGTTTTGGTCAGGTTGGTCAGGCGGATCCGGGTCGACGAACCCTGCGCATCGGTGACGGTCCAGCCGATCAGCGCCATAGGCGAATCGGAGAAGGTGAGGGTGATCTCGCCCTCGGCCTGCTTTTTTCCGTCCCGGGCGGTGATCGAGAATCCGTCGGCCATCTTCGACACGCGGGTGATGTTGATGTTCTTGTCCAGGCGGATCTGGCGGGACAGGAAGATCGACAGCGGCGTCGCCATCAGCGGGTAGGCGTCGAAGGTCTTCAGCCGAGAGTCGGCGATAGAGACGTTGCCGCCGTCCGACACCACCAGCAGGCCAGAAGGCTTGTCGTACTCGAACCGGGCCTTGCCCGGGCGCTTGATATAGATCGAGCCTTGAGTGACCGCGCCGCGGGCGTCGGTCTGCACGAAGCGGCCCTTGGCTTCGGTCAGGTCCTGCAGGTAGGCCGCGGCGCGGTCGACCAGCGCGCGCTCCTCGGCCGACAGCGGGGCGGCCGGCGCGCGTTGCGCCAGCGCCGGAAGCGGAAGGGCGGCCAGTCCCAGCGCGAGAGCGCGTCGGGTCAGTCGGGTCATTCGAAACAGCTCCGTTTTCGACGCCTAAGCCTTACAGAACGGCGGCGCCGTCAATAGGGCGCAACAACGGCGGAGCTCGCGCACTGTTCCGTCCAAGCTCTGCTTCTAGCTCGGCGTACGCTTTTCGAAGCCGGAGATAACCTGGGAGAACCCCTCAGATCGGCGTCCGTTCCAGGTGATTTGCGACCCTTCGGGTGACGTTCGGGAAGCCGCAAACGTCGTTGGCGCCCACGTGATCGTGAGCACATCCAATGAGCGATGACACCGGTGTCGAGCGCCGAAAGACGGCAATTGAGATGGGTCAAGCTTGTGCCGTTTCGAATTCGTCCATATCACCGAGGGGCCTGGACCGGACCTCTCGTCAGAGAGAAGCCGGCCCGGCGAAGATGCGTGGGTAAACAGAAAAAGGGCGCAGCCTAATGGGCTTGGCCATCCCGGGTCTCGACGAGGCCCCGACGAAACATGCCGGACTTTTGGCCTGGGTACGCGAAGTTGCGGAACTGACGCAACCAGACCGGGTCCACTGGTGCGATGGATCGGACGAGGAGTGGAAAGCCCTCACCGCCGAGCTGGTGAAGTCCGGAACCCTGAAACCCCTTAATCCGCAGAAGCGCCCCAACAGCTTCTACGCCGCCTCCGATCCCCGCGACGTCGCCCGGGTCGAGAGCCGCACCTTCATCTGTTCGAAGGACCCGGCCGACGCCGGTCCGACCAACAACTGGGTCGAGCCCGACCAGATGCGGGCGGACCTGACCAAGCTTTTCACCGGCTGCATGCGCGGCCGCACCATGTACGTGGTCCCCTTCTGCATGGGCCCGCTCGGTTCGAAGATCTCCGCCCTGGGCGTCGAGATCACCGACAGCGCCTATGTCGCCATCTCGATGCGCGTCATGACCCGCATGGGCAAGGGCGCCTTGGACGAACTGGGCGAGGACGGCTTCTTCGTGCCGGCCCTGCACACCGTCGGCGCTCCGCTGTCGCCCGGCCAGGCCGACGTGCCGTGGCCCTGCAACGAAGAAAAGTACATCGTTCACTTCCCTGAGAGCCGCGAGATCTGGTCATACGGTTCGGGCTATGGCGGCAACGCCCTCCTGGGCAAGAAATGCTACGCCCTGCGTATCGCCTCGGTCATGGCCCGCGACGAAGGCTGGCTGGCCGAACACATGCTGATCCTCAAGCTGACCTCGCCCAAGGGCCAGGTCCGCTACGTCGCCGCCGCCTTCCCGAGCGCCTGCGGCAAGACCAACATGGCCATGCTGCAGCCGACCATCCCCGGCTGGAAGGCCGAGACGATCGGCGACGACATCTGCTGGATGCGGTTCGGCGATGACGGCCGGCTCTATGCGATCAATCCAGAGGCCGGCTTCTTCGGCGTCGCCCCCGGCACCGGCGAGGCGACCAACAAGAACGCGGTCGACGCACTGCACGCCAACACCGTCTTCACCAATGTGGCCCTCACCGCCGACGGCGACGTCTGGTGGGAAGGCCTGACCGACGCCCCGCCGGAAGGCCTCACCGACTGGAAGGGCCGCGCCTGGTCGCCCGAGCTGGGCGAGCCCGCCGCTCACCCCAACGCCCGCTTCGCCGTTCCGGCCGACCAATGCCCGGTGATCGCCGACGAGTGGGACGATCCGGCTGGCGTGCCGATCTCCGCCATCCTGTTCGGCGGCCGCCGCGCCAGCGCCGTGCCGCTGGTGACCGAGGCCTTCGACTGGGCGCATGGCGTGTTCCTGGCCGCCAACGTCGCCTCGGAAGGCACCGCCGCAGCCGAGAACAAGGTCGGCGAGCTGCGCCGCGATCCCTTCGCCATGCTGCCGTTCTGCGGCTACAACATGGGCGACTATTTCGGCCACTGGCTGAAGGTCGGCGCCGGGGCGGACCCGGCCAAGCTGCCGCGCATCTATTTCGTGAACTGGTTCCGCAAGGGTGCGGACGGTAAGTTCCTGTGGCCGGGCTATGGCGACAACAGCCGCGTGCTCAAGTGGATCGTCGGCCGCCTGGAAGGCGAGGCTGAGGCGGTGGACAGCCCCATCGGCCGCCTGCCGACCAAGGCTTCCCTCGATCTTTCGGGGTTGTCGATCGGCGACGCCGCGCTCGAGCTCCTGCTCTCGGTCGAACCCGAGGTCTGGGCCGAAGAAGCCGCCCTGATC
Organism: Pseudomonadota bacterium; assembly: GCA_023445705.1. Lineage (GTDB taxonomy): Bacteria > Pseudomonadota > Alphaproteobacteria > Caulobacterales > Caulobacteraceae > Phenylobacterium. The sequence goes on along the minus strand of JAEXKM010000464.1, from coordinate 8,719 downwards.
CCCGAGTTCTACGAGAAGTTCGGCGACCATCTGCCGGCCGAGCTCTGGGACCAGCACGCCGCCCTGATCCGCCGCCTCGGCGTACGCGAAGCCGCGGAATAGGATCGAGCCAGATGCTCCCCCGCTGGGGAGCTGTCAGCGAAGCTGACTGAGGGGGCCTCCCCGTCAGGGGAGGTTCCGGCGGATCGCCTGTCGGCGGCCCCCTCCGTCTCGCCTTCGGCGATCCACCTGCTCCAACAGGCAGAGCTATCGCATATGTGTCATCCCGGTTTCGGCCGCAGGCCGAAGACCGGGACCCATAAGCTCTGATCAATCAGGACATGGCGAGAGTCGCGCCCGGTTTCCGATACGCCTGCGCGTATGGGTCCCGGACAGCCGCTTCGCGACTTCCGGGATGACACCAAGGGCAAGTCTCCTCCGCCATATGCGATAGCCCTGCCCCGACAGGGGAGGATCTGGCGAGGGAAGAGAAATCATTTGCCCGTTCGTCATGGCCGGGCCGGCAGGTCCCGGCCATCCATAGACCCCGAAGCCAGCCGGAACGAGCATGGATCCCCGGCACGCTTACGTGCCGGGGATGACGATCTCAAATGTAAGGCAGGGAGCTGTTCCCCTTACGGCGCCGCCCCGACCAGCACCTCGCGCTTGCCGGCGTGGTTGGCGGGGTTGACCACGCCCTCCTGCTCCATCCGCTCGATCAGCGAGGCGGCGCGGTTGTAGCCGATCTGCAGCCGGCGCTGGACGTAGCTGGTGGAGGCCTTGCGGTCGCGGGTGACAACGGCCACCGCGCGGTCGTAGAGGTCGTCGCCTGATCCGCCGCCCTCGTCGCCGAACGAGCCGCCATCCTCGCCATCTTCGTCGCCGCCGGCGGTGACGTCCTCGAGATACTGAGGCTCGCCCTGGGCGCGCAGGAACTTGGCCACGGCCTCGACCTCCTCGTCGGACACGAACGGCCCGTGCAGGCGCGTGATGCGCCCGCCGCCGGCCATGTAGAGCATGTCGCCCTGGCCCAGCAGTTGTTCGCCGCCCTGTTCGCCCAGGATGGTGCGGCTGTCGATCTTCGAGGTGACCTGGAAGGAGATTCGGGTGGGGAAGTTGGCCTTGATGGTGCCGGTGATCACGTCGACCGACGGGCGCTGGGTCGCCATGACCAGGTGGATGCCGGCCGCCCGGGCCATCTGGGCCAGGCGCTGCACCGCGCCTTCCACGTCCTTGCCGGCGACCAGCATCAGGTCGGCCACCTCGTCGATCACCACGACCAGGTAGGGCATCGGCTTGGGATCGATCCGCTCGCTCTCGTAGATCGGCCGGCCGCTGTCGTCGAAGCCTGTCTGCACGGTGCGTTCGAAGTGCTCGCCCTTGGCGGCGGCCTCCTTGGCGCGCTCGTTGTAGGAGGCGACGTTCCGCACGCCGATCTTCGACATCAGGCGATAGCGGTCCTCCATTTCACGGACCGTCCACTTCAGCGCCACGATCGCCTTCTTCGGATCGGTCACCACCGGCGCCAACAGGTGCGGGATGCCGTCATAGACCGACAGCTCCAGCATCTTCGGGTCGATCATGATGAAGCGGCACTGCTCGGGCGGCAGGCGGTAGAGGATCGACAGGATCATCGCGTTGACGCCCACCGACTTGCCCGAGCCAGTGGTGCCGGCGATCAGCAGGTGGGGCATCTTCGACAGGTCGGCGATGTAGGGCTCGCCGCCGATATTCTCGCCCAGGGCCATGGGCAGGGCCTGGGTCGAGCGCTCGTACTCCCCGCTGGCCAGCAGGTCGCGGAGATAGACGGTTTCCCGGCGGGCGTTGGGCAGTTCGATCCCGATGGCGTTGCGGCCCGGAACGACCGAGACGCGGCAGGCGGCCACCGACATCGAGCGGGCGATGTCGTCGGCCAGGGCGACCACGCGGGCCGACTTCACGCCCGCCGCCGGCACCAGCTCGTAGAGGGTGACGACAGGGCCAGGGCGGATCTGGTCGATGTTCCCGCGCACGCCGAACTCGGCCAGCACGTTCTCGAGAAGCTGGGCGTTCTGGCGCAGCGCGCCTTCGTCGAACATTGAGGCCCGAGGCTTGGGCTTGGCCAGCATGGCCAGCTCCGGCAGGGCGAAGCCGCTGGTCTTGACGAAGTCGAAGGCGCCCTGGGCCTCACGCTGCTCGCGACCGGACTCCTTGGGCGTGGGCTTGGGCTGGCGGATGGCGACCGAGTTGGTCCCGGACTCGGGCGCGTCGTCGATGAAGTCGTCCTCGTCGGCGGGAGGCGGGGCGGCGGCGGCCGGCGCCGCAGTCGGCGTGGGCTTCGCCGGGGCCTTGCCGTCCTCGGCCGCCTTGGCGCGTCGTGCGACCGAAGCGCGCACAGGCTTCGCCGTGGCCGCCGGCGCGGGTTCCTTTTGCATGGCCGCCTTCAGCCAGGCGAGGCTGGCCTTCAGTTCGGAGCGTCGCACGCCAACCGCAAAACCCAGGCCTGCGGCCGCGCCGGCCAGCAGCAGCAGCGAGGCCAGCAGGGTGGCGCCAGGGATGTGCGCATAGCCGAACAGGCCCGATAGGCCATGCAGCAGCCCATCGCCCCAGAAGCCGCCGAGCCCCTTGGCGAGCGGCCAGGCGGCGGGGGCGGGCGGGGCCGCCAGCAGACCGGCCAGAGCCAGGACGCCCAGCGCGCCGATCGCCGCCCGCAGCCGCACCTTGCCGCGGGTCAGGTCGGGTTGCGGCGTGGTGGCGCGGCCGAGGCCAAAGACCACCATCAGCAGGGCGGCGACACCAGCGGCGACCCCCAGCGACTGGATGCCGATGTCGGCGGCGGTCGCGCCAGGTCCCCCCAAGGCGTTGGTCGGGGCGATGGCGGAGGCGGCGTTCAGGCTGGGATCGGCGGCGTTGTAGGTGGCGAGCGCCACGACCAGCGCGATGCCCGCAGCGGCGAGGATTCCCCCGCGCAGCCGCGCGATGGCCGGATGGCCCCAGGCCAGGCCTGCGACGTGCAATCCCAGCTCCAGACCCGTTTTCCGCGCCGCACGCGCCATGCTCGATCCCCTTACTTGGACCCCTTATCTGGCCCGGCGACGGTTAAGGGGCGTTTACCAAGCCGGGCCATGGTCGGGCCGGGGCGGCGGCCGAGAAAAGCCGTTTCCGTTTTCCTCAAGCCCATCTAGGTTCGCCGCCATGTGGAGCATGCCTCGAAACGTCCTGCGTATCGTCGCCTTCATCCTGGCCGCCTGCGCGGTCGGTGGTTTCGTCATGGGCATTCGCAGCACGCCCGAGCGCGCGCGGCTGCCGGGGGAGGGCGCGGCCCCGGCCCTCGAGGCCAGCGACGCCAGGCCGCTGGAGGACCTGGTCCTCACGCCCTCCGAACTCGCGCCCGAACCGCCGAAGGAAGAGGAAAAGCCGGAGGAGAAGGCCGAGGAGGCGCCTGCGCCGGTCATAGCTCCGCCGCCGCCCGTCGAAACGCCCAAGGCCGCGCCGCCGCCGAAGACGCCGACCATGCCGTCGTCGGACGAAGACCGCGTGGGCGATCTGATCGACGGCCTGACCCCGCCGCCGGAACAGCCGCCCTACTAAGCCGGGCGGGCGCGCCGAAGCGTCAGGTTGATCCGGCCGCCACCGGGAACCACGGTCGATGATCCGGGCAGGATCCGGTCCACGCCGTGGTGAAGCAGCCGCGCCTCGCCCGCCAGCAGGCATACGTCTCCCGAGGCCAGCCTGACTGAGCGGGTCGGGTCGGCGCGCTTGAGCCCGCCGACCCGGAACACCGCCGTATCGCCCAGCGAGACTGAAAGCACGGGGAAGCGGAAGTCGGCCTCGTCCCGGTCCTGGTGAAGGCTCATCCGCGCCTCTTCGTTATAAAAGTTGACCAGGCAGGCGTCGGGCGGAACGTCCGGGTCGGCGAGCTCGGCCCAGAGGTCCGTCAGGATGCTGGGGATGGCGGGCCAGAACCTGCCGGTCGAGGGATGTTTCGGCTCGTAGCGATAGCCCTTGGCGTCGGTGGTCCAGCCGAGCTCGCCGAAGCTGGTCATGGCCACGCTCATCGGCTTGCCGCCGGGCGTCACCTGGCGGACGAAGGGTGCCTCTTGCGCCTTCGCCAGCACCTCGGCCGCCAGGTCGCGCTGCTGGTCGGGCGAGAGGCGTCCGGGCAACAGACGAAATCCGCTGGTCGTCGAAAGGCTCATGGGGCCTCATATAGGGCAAATGCGCCGCCCCGACCTGATGTCGCCGCTTCGCCTCCGACGGTTCACCGCCGGCGAGCGCGCCCTCTGCGAAGAGGTCTTCGCAAGCGAACTGGATTCCGATCGGGTGAGGATCCTCAGCGTGCCGGTCTGGCGGCGGCCCTTCGTTCCAGGCGGGCGCCTGATCGTCTGGCCGGCCTCTTCGGCCATGGCCGACTTCGCCGAGGCGCCCCTCTGGCTGAAGTCGGTGTTGCTGCACGAGCTGGTCCACGTCTGGCAGGCGCAGGGCGGGGTGTTCCTGCCGATCGCCAAGCTCCGGGCCGGCGACGGGCGCGCGGCCTACGCCTACGACCTTGCCGACGGCCGTGCTTTCTCCGAGCTCAATATCGAGCAGCAGGCCATGGTCGTGCAGCATGCCTATCTGGCCGCCAAGGGCGGCGCAGCGCCCTATGGGCCGGCGGCTTATGCAAGGATTTTAGCGGCTTGGCCTGGGCCCTTAGGGGGAAGACCCCGCGAGATATAGGGGCATTACGCACTTGCAGGGGGCGCATCCGATCCCATATCGCGACTCGACGCCGGCGCCCCTGTGGGTTAACCGGCCGAGCCCTTATTCGAACCGGGGATGCCGAGAAGAAACGGGGTGCTTCAAACGAAGGCCCTCAAACCGGCGTCCGCCATTCAGGAGCGAGCAAGACTCGATATGAGCAAGATCATCGGCATCGACTTGGGCACGACCAACTCGTGCGTGGCGATCATGGACGGCAAGCAGCCGAAAGTGATCGAGAACGCGGAAGGCGTTCGCACCACGCCTTCGGTCGTCGCCATCCTTGACGACGGCGAGCGACTGGTCGGCCAGCCGGCCAAGCGCCAGGCGGTGACCAACCCCGCCAACACCCTCTTTGCGATCAAGCGCCTCATCGGCCGCCAGTACAACGACCCGCTGGTGGAGAAGGACAAGGGCATGGTGCCCTACGAGATCGTCAAGGGCCCGAACGGCGACGCCTGGGTGAAGGCCCACGGCAAGGACTATTCGCCCCAGCAGATTTCCGCCTTCATCCTGCAGAAGATGAAGGAAGCCGCCGAGCAGCACCTCGGCGAAAAGGTCGAGAAGGCGGTCATCACCGTCCCGGCCTACTTCAACGACGCCCAGCGTCAGGCGACCAAGGACGCCGGCAAGATCGCCGGCCTGGAAGTCCTGCGCATCATCAACGAACCGACCGCGGCGGCGCTCGCCTACGGCCTTGAGAAGAACGACGGTAAGAAGATCGTCGTCTACGACCTTGGCGGCGGCACCTTCGACGTCTCGATCCTGGAGATCGGCGACGGCGTGTTCGAGGTGAAGGCGACCAACGGCGACACCTTCCTTGGCGGTGAAGACTTCGACATGCGCGTTGTCGAATACCTCGCCGACGAGTTCAAAAAGGAGACCGGCGTCGATCTGCGGAACGACAAGCTGGCCCTGCAGCGCCTGAAGGAAGAAGGCGAGAAGGCGAAGAAGGAGCTGTCCTCGGTCACCCAGTACGAGGTCAACCTGCCCTTCATCTCGATGAACGCGTCGGGCCCGCTGCACCTGAACATCAAGCTCTCGCGCGCCAAGCTCGAGGCCCTGGTCGAGGACCTGGTCTCGCGCACCGTCGGCCCCTGCGAGCAGGCGCTGAAGGACGCCGGGCTGAAGAAGTCCGACATCGACGAAGTCATCCTGGTCGGCGGCATGACCCGCATGCCCAAGGTCGTGGACACCGTGAAGGAGTTCTTCGGCCGTGAGCCCCACAAGGGCGTGAACCCGGACGAAGTCGTGGCCCTCGGCGCGGCGGTCCAGGCCGGCGTTCTGCAAGGCGACGTGAAGGACGTCCTGCTGCTGGACGTGACCCCGCTGACCCTGGGCATCGAAACCCTGGGTGGTGTGTTCACCCCGCTGATCGAACGCAACACGACGATCCCGACCAAGCGTTCGCAGACCTTCTCGACCGCTGACGACAATCAGTCGGCGGTGACCATCCGCGTGTTCCAGGGCGAACGTCCGATGGCGCACGACAACAAGATGCTGGGCCAGTTCGACCTGGTCGGCATTCCGCCGGCTCCGCGGGGCGTCCCGCAGGTCGAGGTGACGTTCGATATCGACGCGAACGGCATCGTGAACGTCTCGGCCCGCGACAAGGCGACCAGCAAGGAACAGTCGATCCGCATCCAGGCCAATGGCGGCCTTTCGGATAGCGACATCGAGAAGATGGTCCAGGAAGCCGAGGCCAACAAAGCCGACGACGAAAAGCGCAAGGCGGCGGTCGAAGCCAAAAACCAGGCCGAGGCGGTGGTGCACTCCACCGAAAAGGCCCTGGCCGAACATGGCGACAAGATCGCCGGCGCGGACAAGGAAGCCATTGAGACGGCCCTGGCCGATCTCAAGTCGGCTCTGGAAGGCGACGACGCCGAGGCCATCTCGGCCAAGACCCAGACCCTCATCCAGGCTTCGATGAAGCTGGGCGAGGCGATGTACGCAGCCCAACAGGGCTCCGGCGACGAGCAGCCGGCGGCGTCGGGCGCTGACGACGATGTCGTCGACGCCGAATTTGAAGAAGTCGACAACGACGACGACAAGAAGTCGGCGTGACGTTCAGTCCCATGGCGGTCCTTTGGCCCTTGAGCGAAAGGGCCGCCTCCGGGGCGAATGTGGAATCGCGCCTGGCCTGGCGGCGAACAAGCCTTGCAGCCGGGCGCGAACCATCCCACCTCATTCAAAGATCAATTTGAGCGCCTGACTTAGCATGCGGGATTATTACGAGATCCTCGGCGTGGAGCGCGGTGCGGACGCGGCTGTATTGAAGTCGTCGTTCCGCAAGCTGGCCATGGAACACCACCCCGATCGCAACGGCGGTTGCGAGGAGGCGGCCGGACGGTTCAAGGAAATCAACGAAGCCTATTCCGTCCTGTCGGATCCGCAGAAGCGCGCCGCCTATGACCGTTTCGGCCATGCCGGTGTGAACGGCGGTGCGGCCGGTGGTGGTGGCGGCGCCCAGTTCCACGACATGGGCGACATCTTCAACGAAGTCTTCGGTGACGTCTTCGGCGACATGTTCGGCGGCCGTGGCGGCGCGCGTGGCCGCAGCAGCGGCCCGGCCCGCGGGCAGGACCTGCGCTATGACCTGGAGATCACGCTCGAGCAGGCCTATGCCGGCTCCGACGTCGAGATCACCGTCCCGGCCTCGCTGAACTGCGAAACCTGCGACGGCTCCGGCGCGCGTCCGGGCACCAGCCCGACGACCTGCAGCGGCTGCGGCGGCGCCGGACGCGTCCGGGCCAGCCAGGGCTTCTTCTCCATCGAGCGCGCCTGCCCCCGTTGCGGCGGTTCGGGGCAGATGGTCCTGGATCCCTGCGAGGACTGCCATGGCCGTGGCCAGGTGCGGAAGGAACGCACCCTGCAGGTCCGCATTCCGGCCGGCGTCGACGACGGCGCCCGGATCCGGCTGGCCGGCGAGGGCGACGGCGGCGCGCGCGGCGGCCCGCGTGGCGACCTCTACATCTTCCTCTCGGTTCGACCGCACGAGCTCTTCGACCGCGACGGTCTGGACCTGCTCTGCACGGTGCCGGTGCCCATGGCGATCGCCGCCCTCGGCGGTGAGATCGAAGCGCCCTGCCTGCTTGGCGGCGAGCACTGCGACGGCAACTGCAAGATCGAGGTCAAGGTGCCCGAAGGCGCCCAGACCGGGCGCACCGTCCGGCTGAAGGGCCGCGGCATGCCATCCCTGCGCTCGCGCGAGCGCGGCGATCTGGTGGTCGAGCTCTTCGTGGAGACGCCGACCCGCCTGACCGCGCGCCAGAAGGAACTGATGCGCGAGTTCACCGAGATCTGCGAAGAGCAGCAACATCCGAAATCGGCGAACTTCTTGGGCAAGGCCAAGCAGTTCTGGGAAGACGTCACAGGCGGCTGACCAGGTGGAAGGCGCGCTGGCAAATCCGCCGATCGACGGCCGCAGGGCGCGCACTCACGCCAGCCGGACCCGCATCCTGGCGGCCATGATGGACCTGCTGCAGGACGGCGAAGGTCAGCCGTCCGCCGAGGCCGTCGCCGTGCGCGCCGGCGTCGGCGTCCGCACGGTGTTCCGCCTGTTCAGCGATGTCGAAGGCCTGCATCGCGGCCTGCAGCAGACCATGGCCGAGCGCTTGGCCCCGATCCTGGCCGAGCCGGTGCACGGGACCTTGGCCGAGCGCCTGGACCAGTTGGTGGCGCGTCGCGCGATGGTGTTCGAGCGGCTGGCCAAGCCCAAGGCCTTCGCCGACATGAACCGAGCTCGCTCGCCCCAGCTCCAGGCGGCCCACAAGGACTTCGTCGCCCGCCAGCGCGAGTTGCTGCTGGGCCATCTGGAGTCGGTGCTGCCAGACGACGCCGACCTCTGTGACGCCCTCGACGTGGCGCTCAGCTTCGACGTCTGGCGGCGCCTGCGGGAAGACCAGGGCCTTTCGCCAAAGCGCGCCGAACGGGTGATGCGGCGCATCGCCCGCGCCCTGGCCGCCTGCAGCTAGGCGAAAAGCGCCCGGATGTCGGGCCAGCGATAGCTGACTTCGTAAGT